>CALCGQ010000377.1 GCA_937901015.1 uncultured Bacteroidota bacterium
TAAAGAAGTTAGAAAATCTAAAGGTAAATCTCTTGAAGATTTACAAGCTCTATTTATAAGTAATAACAATAAGAATAGTAATGCAAAATAAAAAACTACAATATTCATTACCGATTTTGATATTTCTGATTTTCGGATTTGTTTCTGTCTGGGCTATATATAATTCCACTGTATCAACTGATGGTATGCAAGCAAGCAATGTAAGTTGCAGCAATGATGATTGTGAAACTAATAATGACAAAAGCGCTTATATAAAATCTGATATATAACTAAGATAATTGAATAGAAATCAATGGAAGGAAAAAAATTATATTTAGGTAGTAATGAGGTAGTAACTTCAAAAGGCAAAGTTGACGGGCAGTTTGTGGAGATCGATGGTGAGAAGTATTATCAAATTCATAACTATCACAATATGTCAGATTTCTTTATGAGTTTTGTAAGTGATTCTGATCATTGGATGTTTATTTCAAGCAATGGATCATTATCTGCAGGAAGAAAGAATCGTGATAATTCATTATTCCCCTATTATACTGTGGATAAAATACACGACTCCAACGATTTTACTGGAAGCTACACTTGTTTTTTGGTTGAAAAGGAATCTAAGACTTATGTTTGGGAGCCTTTTACAGATGATTCTCAAAAATTTTATCATATAACAAGAAACCTTTACAAAAGTATATATGGTAATAGTCTAATTTTTGAAGAGGTTAATACTGAGTTAGGAATCACTTTTAGATATGGTTGGTACAACAGTGAAAAATTTGGCTTTGTAAAGAAATCATCTTTAATAAATCACAATGTTGATGATCTAACTATTAAGGTTTTGGATGGTTTAAGAAACTTACTTCCATCAGGCGTTACCTACAATTTCCAAAATGAATATAGTAACCTTCTGGATGCATACAAAAAAAATGAAAGAATTGAAGATAGTAGTTTAGGCTTATTCATGCTAAGTGCAATACCCATTGATAGGGCTGAACCAAGTGAGGCACTAAAAACCAATGTGGTTTGGTCTACAGGATATGGTGATAAAAGCGAAATACTGATATCTGATAAACAAATAGCAGCTTTCCAAAATGGAAATGATGTTCTTTCAGAATATGATATCAAAGCTTCCAGAGGTGCATATTTAATTAATTATACCATTGATCTTGAAAGCAATGGCACCAACGAGTGGTATACGGTTGCCGATATTAATAAAGAAAGTGCTGATGTTATCAATCTTAAACTGTTAACACAGAATACTACTAACATTGAGGGGTTAATTATAGAAGATATTAAGAAAGGTACCGAGAACCTCCAAAGAATGGTTTCATGTGCGGATGGTTTTCAGCTAACAAATACTGAGCTTTGCTATGCACGTCACTTTTCAAATACTCTATACAATATAATGCGAGGTGGTGTATTTGTTGATGGTTATTATGTTGATACTTCTGATTATAAAGCTTATTTACGTCAAATAAACAGACTGGTTTCAAAGGAATATCAATCATGGCTGGATGAGTTACCAGCCAAGATTGC
Source organism: uncultured Bacteroidota bacterium (assembly GCA_937901015.1). Classification (GTDB taxonomy): domain Bacteria; phylum Bacteroidota; class Bacteroidia; order Bacteroidales; family F082. Next base: position 1,522 of record CALCGQ010000377.1, read on the forward strand.
CTATATGGATTTACTAAAGTTGGCTGAAGAAATTGGAGATAGTGATCTTATTCGTATCACATATGAATACCTTCCTCTTACCTTTAGCCGAAGACATGGCGATCCAAGCAGACCTTGGAATGTCTTTTCAATTGAAACAAAAAATGATGACGGTAGTACTTTGTATAATTATGAAGGAAACTGGCGAGATATTTTTCAGAATTGGGAAGCACTGTGTTTTTCTTACCCAGAATATGTAGAGGGAATAATCTCTAAATTTGTAAATGCTTCAACCATAGACGGATATAATCCTTACAGGATAATGCGTAATGGAATCGATTGGGAGATTACTGAACCAGATGATCCATGGGCATATATTGGATATTGGGGCGATCATCAAATAATTTATTTACAAAAGCTACTTGAATTATCAGATGATTTTCACCCTGGAAAGATTGATGAGTTATTAAACACTGAAATCTTCACCTATGCAAATGTGCCATATAGACTTAAGTCCTATGAAGAAATCAAGAAGAATTCAAAGGATACTGTAATTTTTGACCATGATCTCAATGATAAGATAACTTCCGAAGTTGAATATTTAGGGGCCGATGCACGACTACTTAAAGATAGTTCTGGTGATCAGGTTTATAAGGTTAATTTAACTGAAAAGATTCTAGCGAGTTTGTTATCAAAAATGAGCAATTTCATTCCAGAAGCAGGAATTTGGCTAAACACTCAACGCCCTGAATGGAATGATGCAAACAATGCATTAGTTGGAA
>CALCGQ010000378.1 GCA_937901015.1 uncultured Bacteroidota bacterium
AACTTCAGCTTTTTGCATAATAGAAGCAACACTTTCGAAATATGCAGTGGGAAAAGGTAGGTGGAACAGAAATTTCCCCTGTGGTTTTGTAAGACTTATTTTACGCTCTGTACGCTCCCGTCCTTTTCCCATCCAAACAGCTACACTACTGAAATACTGATTATTACGTGCCGTGTAGAAATTTACACCTGCGTTTTTATGTTCACGAATACGTGTTGCACTTTGATCTTCAGGGTCTTTATTAGTACGTAAGGTTTCTAATTCCAATTCCATATTAATACTATTTACCAATAAAGTATATCTGTTATATGGTCTTTTCTTTTCATAAACCTCCTCTTTTTCAAGAAACCCAAGGTTGGTCATGGCCTCTAGAAAGTCCTGAGCGGTCTTAATATGCAAATTAAGTCTTGATGCTGCTTCGGATGATGAAATACTTCTATAGTTAACCAATAACTTGAAAAACTCCTTCGCATAATCTTTTGCAAGAAATGACCCTAATATTGCTGCTTCTTTAAAAGTCATGAGCTGTGATTTAGTAATTAAAATTTATCCGAAAAAATCAGATTTAACAGTGTTTAGTTTGTCCATAATTCTCACATCTTCACCTTTGCGATAATCATCTAAAAATTCTATAAATAGATTCCCGAGATTATTACATAGTTGATCGAAAGCCAGATTTTCTTTGTATGAAAGATAAGTCTTTCGGGAGATATGAACACTCACCATACCACTTGGGTCAAATGCGATCCAAGTATCCTCAACAACGTTAAAGCCAGATCTAAAAAGCAAGTCCATTGCAGCACTATTATTGATAGGAACAAAATAAACCTTATCCGCATCATTGTAATGAATACAAATGAGATTTTTGCGCAGATAAGCTGCCATAGCTAATATCTCATCCTTGGTAAAATCAATTTCTCTGGCAGGAAAAGGACGTTCTGTGTAAGCATCGTTAGATTGCTCAACACCAATTGCTGCAAGTTCTAGTATATGATTTCCTTTCCATCGTGTTTGACCAGTAACCATAAGGTAGAAAAGCCAAATCCAAGAGAGAATCATCCAAATCAAAAAAAGCCTAGAGATGGGTGGAAACACCAGTAAATGATTACCCGTATACTGTGTTTCCATTGTTAAGAGTACAAAACCAAAAGCCAGAAGATAGGATGAGCTAATTAAATAAACATAACTTCTTGTTTGAAAATAATAGAAGCCTATGCTGATTAATGCATAAATGAGAATAACTCCTCCCAACATCTTTAATCCAGTTTCTATACCTAGAAGAACTGATGATAATCCGAGTATAAATAAAGAAATGGCAGCCGGAACAAAAACTTTAATGGGAGAACCTGATTTTAATTTTTGAATATTTGACATGACTTATATTTTTAATAGTTAAATTATTATATACTTCATTTTCTTTGAACTATACAAACATACAACTATTTACACCCCTTTGTCAAGTAATTTAACATTTATTTTTTCAAAGAAGCTGGTTTGGGGGTAGACTATCATGCAATTTTTCAAATACCACCTAATCCCATATAACTGAATACGTGTGTTTTACATAATTTTACATAAGTCCTTGAAAGAGAACACCTCCTTAGATAAGATGAAGCCTATTCCTAACTCCTCTTCTTGATTCTATCTACGGAACGGATTAATATTTTTTCAACAATATTTGGCATAAGAGGTTGCATTATTGCGTTTAATTTCCCAATACTTGTTAATGTGGTTCTGAATTTCCTTTTTCTGATATTTTTCAAAATGGCCTTTGCAACACTCTCTGTGGATTGCACTTTAAATTTTGACCTATCGCTGATTGTAATCATTGAACCATCAGCAGAAATGGTTTCTTTTTCAAATTCAATTTCTGTAAATCCAACAAAGATCAATCCCACATGAATTTTCGATTTTGCTTCTTCAATTCGTATGGATTCGGCAATTGCCCGCAATGACATTTTTGATGCGCAATAAGCAGAAAGACCAGGCAAGCCTCTAATCCCTGCTAAACTTGAAATAAATACTATGCTACCCTTTGTTTTTTTAATATGAGGCATTGCAGGAATAGTAAGGTTTACAACTCCATAAACATTTGTTTCAAAAACCTTTTTAAACACTTCAGGATCTAAATCAGCCATATCGCCTCGCATTGATACACCAGCATTGTTGATTAGTATATCAATTCTTCCAAAAGTGGCAATGGTACTATCTATTAAGTCCTTAGCATCACTTGGATTGGAAACATCACCACAAACGGAAAGCACATTGCCTCCCAATGCGACTATCTCATTTTCTGCCTGAGTTAGTCTTTCTTGATCTCTGCCATTTAGAACCACAGAAGCACCATTATTTACCAACTCAATGGCTGTAGCTTTTCCTATTCCTCTACTGGAGCCAGTAATTATTGCTACTTTATTCTGAAATATTTTTGCAGACATTGGGCTTGTTTAATTTTTTATGTATTGCATTTCTGGGTGATGTTTTAAGGCAATAGTGGTGTTAGTCCAAGCCATGGCAATATGCACAACAACGGCAATCCAAATGCTCCCTGTGTAAACACTTAGCAAACAAAGGACAATAGAAAGTGGAATTGCTCCAATTGCTTCTGTAAGTCCTTTTGGAATATGAGTAGCAGAGTAGAGCCCAATATTAACTGCGATTGCAGGCCAGAGTCCGATTGCTTCAACCAGTGGAAATAATAATACTCCTCTGAAAAGTGTTTCATAGCCAAATAAATATATCGCCCATCCAGCTAGGTTTCCTCTGAACATACTACGATCCCATACTTTTGCTCTGATCTGAGGGTAATGAATCAGATTTTTGGGTTTTTTTGCATTATTGGCCATTAGGAACACCATCAAGGCACCTAGTCCCAGCATCCATAAAGCAGTAACCATAAGAGTTTCCCTATGAAATCCAATACCTAATTGTGACAGTGTAGTCTTGGGAAAAGCAATTAAATACACTGCAGCGGGAAGGATACCCATGGAAAATCCCCCCAAGAACTTAGTATAAATAACTAAATTGGCAAATCCACGATCTTCACCATACTTTTCCTGAAGCATCTGTTTTAACTTGTCTGATTGCCAAGCAAACCAAAAAATCATAAAACCAATTAATGCCCCTACAACTGGGATAAATACCCTAAGATCCTGGTAATTAAAACTAAGATCCACGTTTAAAAAATCATTCATCATTTTGCAATATATCCATTAGATTTTAACCAATTAAAGCTCTCGTTAATTCCTTCTTCAATGGGAGACTGGGGAAGGCCCAATTCCCTGACTGCTTTTTCTGCAGTGAAATAATGTGTGTCGCATGCAATTTTTGCCATGGGATATGATACGGTTGGCTTACCTCCTGTCATACGTGCTATGAAACAACCAACTCTTCCATAAATTAATATTCCCCACTGTGGAATGCTTATTTTTGGTGGTTTTGATTTTAATTCGGTGGCTATTTTGCTGAATGCTTCTTTGTATGAGAGATTCTTGTTACCAATAATATAACTCTCCCCTATTCTTCCTTTTTCCAAAGCATTGGCAATTCCTACTGCTGCATCCTTTACACAAATATAATTTCTTCCTCCCGGAGCAAAGCCTGGTAATTTTTGTGAATGTACAGCAAGAATCATAGCTCCTGAACTTGGAGCAGAATCATAGGGTCCAAGCATAAAAGTAGGATTTACCACCACTGCTGGTAGTCCCACTTCGACAGCTTTCATTACAAGCTGGTGGGCTTTATATTTACTATCCATATAATCAAGTCCATACTTATTGCCCAAATACGGTGTATCTTCCCTTCCTGGACTTTCTTTTGTACCAAAACTGAATGTGTTGGCTGTACCAACATAAACTAGTCTCTTTACATTTAAGTCCTTCGCTAATTGAAGGATATTTTTTGTACCCTCAATATTTATTTTATTGACTATCTCACTTCTTGATGGCCAGATACTAGTGCTGGCTGCAAGATGAAATATCGCTTCACAACCTATTGATGCAGTTTTTAGAGACTCAATATTAAGCAAGTCTCCTTCAACTAATTCAAGTTTTAAGCCTTTCAAGGTATTTGTCTCTCTACCAGACTGAATAAGTATGCGTAACTCATAGCCTCTATTCAGCAATACCCTCACAAGATTGCTACCCAAAAACCCATCACCTCCAGTGATAAATATCTTCATCTATTCTAGTTTCAACAATTATATATATAATACTATACTTACGCTGTTAATTATATGTTAATTTTTGGAATGAGTATAAACAATATTATTCCTAACCATCTCATAAACAGCTTCTTGAAACACAGCATTATCTATATTTTAAAATGGCTAAGATATTAATTTATAGTTGTTAACCTATGGAAAAAACACTCAATATGCCCTTCATTGGAGTGCCTTCAAAATTGAAAAGTCATAATCTATAATTAGAATTTTATCAATATTGACAAGGTTGAAATAGAATCAGATTTAATATTTAGTTTTAGTTGACCTTATATTAATCTACTATTTATTTGCTGTTTTGCTTATTATTTGATTTCTTTATCATTAATCCAATACAAATAATAAAGACTATGATATATACAATGGCTAATGCAGGTTTTTCAAAATTCAAATTCTGAAAGTCGAATTGTTTATATAGCGCTCCTCCTAAAATTACAGCTATAATCACAAAGAAAAAGTTTGGTACTATTTTAATTTTCATACATACTTCGATTTAAAAATCCATATTGAACTAACATGTGTGTAAAAATACTACGTTTTTATATCCCCCTTACGAAGAATTTTTCAAGTCATTGTAATAGGTTTGGTATACTTCAATATGCAATAATGTTAGTTCAGCAATTTTGTAAGATTTTTTCTAGAAAAAGTGAATTTTTAATGATTAGTGTTATTGACGATGGTACTGGAATGTCAGAATCCATCAGGGAATCCTTATTTCAACCTTCTAAAGCAGACAGTGTTAAAGGAGTTAGGGAAGAGCCTGGTACCGGCCTTGGATTATTGATTTGTAGTGAATTAATCCAGATTCATAAGGGTAGTATAACTGTAAAAAGTAAGATTGATGAAGGAAGTACGTTTGTAATTAGTTTCCCATTTGAAATAGCAAGTTAAAACAGTTAGGTTGCAGTATAAGTGAACTTTTTTCAAAATTTTTTAAATTAGTAATCATAAGTAAAATATTCTCTGGAGCTCCCTTCGATACAATGATACTCCTCTTATTATTATTTACATATATTTGTTGCATACAATAAACTTCATTCATTAATTATTCATTATGACAAGTATCAAACATCTAATTACTATCGTACTATGCTTTCTGGCAAGCAGCTTAGCTTTTTCTCCTTTAGTTGCTCAACAAAATAATACTGATTATACAATTCATTTTAAAACAAAATCTGTTGTTCCTAACAACAATGCACATGAATATACTAATGAGATTAGTGGTTTGGAAGAATTAACATACGACAATCAATTTTTTAAGATTATTCAGTTCTTTGAAATTCCGGATAAATCAGAAAGAGATGCCTTGAAGAATGCAGGAGTAACTTTGCTCGATTACATACCTCATAATGCATACTTTGCTTCTTTTTCCAATGATTTCTCAGCTAATTATCTTAAAGGATTAGGTATTCGGAGTATTATGGATATACTACCTGATTACAAATTAGCTCCATCTCTGTTAGATGTTAATTACCCAGATCATGCCATACTTGAAGATGGAACTATAAGCTTGTTGGTGAGCTATTACCCAAATCTAAGTCCTAATGAAGTTGTAAATGCAATAATTAGTGAAGGGTATCAGATACTTCATCGTGATGATTTTGGTAGTTACTTTAACATTGCAGTTCAAGAGACAGAA
>CALCGQ010000379.1 GCA_937901015.1 uncultured Bacteroidota bacterium
AGTCTTTTTCCCAACTCCATGAAACTTACCCACATCAAGCTTCTCTAAAAATGCCTCAGCATCTTCTGGTACAATTATATAAAAGCCATCAGGCTTATCCATATCAGATGCAATCTTTGCCAGGAACTTATTATATGATACTCCGGCTGATGCTACAAGGCCTGTTCTTTCGATTATTTCCTTCTTGATCTCCTTGGCAATTAAAGTTGCTGATGGTGGCCCCTTCTTAATGTGGGTAACATCCAAATATGCTTCATCCAATGATAGGGGTTCGACTAGGTCAGTATACTCATGAAATATATCCTGTATTATTCCAGAAACTTCTCTATAAACATCAAACCGGTGAGGTGTTATAATTAGATCAGGAAACTTGCGTAAAGCCACTACCATTGGCATGGCCGAAAAAATACCATATTTCCTAGCCTCATAACTTGCAGCGGCCACAACTGAACGAGGCCCACGACCTCCAACTACAAGCGCTTTGCCTCTGAGCTCAGGAAAATCTCGCTGCTCCACAGAAGCAAAAAATGAATCCATATCTATGTGAATTATCTTCCTCATTGAAATAATATTCCTAACTGATCTACTTTCGGATCTCCTTAATATTCTCTCTGTAATTTCTTCCTACATTAAGAATAATACCTCCAATCTCTATCTCAGAGGATGTTACTGAGCTGATCTTATTTTTATTTGCAATAAATGATCTGTGTATTCTAACAAAAATATCTGGTAGCCGTTTTTCAATATTACTAATCTTCTCTTTGCTAATTATGAAATCATCATTCTTATGAATCTTAATATTGTCTTTTAGACTTTCAATGTAAAGAATTTCATCAAATGGAGTTCTTACTGTTTTACGGTTCGACATTACCTCAAGACATGAAACTTCCATTTTCTTCTTTTCAATTATCAGATCATTAATTTGTAGCTGCTTTTCTTTAACCTGTCGTGCAAGCAACAAAAACGACCCAATAAAAACTAATAAATACATTACTAATCCTAACATTACAATGGCATAGGCATTGGGCCCCATGGCGTCGATGCTGAAATTAGTGAAATACATAAACGATATCAGCAGAACCAGCGTTTCAAGATATATGCTAACTACGATCAAATAAAAAGTATATAACCCAAAGTTGAAAAATCTCTTTTTCATGAAAAATCTGGGTACAAGAAAATAGTTAAAGAAATATGAGGTTCCCAATACAATTGGCAGAAGCATGCTTACGAAAAAAAATGCCGCAAGATTATTTCCCCATGATCTCCCAAAGAAAAGGATTAGCACCATAACCACAATGATCCAATATAATATATGATATCCCGGATTTGATGATCGTATCTTCATTTGTAATTAAATTTTTGAACAAAAGTCGTAAATATTTCATTACTCATGCTATAAGGTCGACAAACAACAGTTTTAGAGCCGGATATGACATTGCATTTACTTATCATATGATATAATTTTGAGGTTATGTTAAATCAATTAAATTTACAATCATGAAAGAATTATTTCACATGGGCGGACCACTATTTATGAGCATACTTAGTATACTATTAATTGTGGTTGTGGTATGGATTATATATCACTTTATTAAATATGCAGGCTCTTCGGCCCACAATAAAGAAGAGGCATTAAGAAAAATCAAGTATGGCAGATCCATCGGTTTATTTGCTCTGATAACAGGTATACTTGGTCAGTTGATTGGTTTGTTCATGGCATTTGCCACAATAGAAAAAATTGGTGATATCTCTCCTCCAATTATGATGGGGGGAATAAAAGTATCCATGATACCAACCCTCTACGGTATCTCAATATACCTGATCTCGTTACTGCTATGGTTTGTTACCAGCATTATTATTGAGAAGAAATAACTGTTTTAGTCTGATGAAAATACTCCGGACCTAGTCCTATTATGTAAGACTAAGTCCGGCCTATTTTTTTGAACTGAAAATTACAATAATGGCTAAGTACATGAAGCTCCAAAGGATGAGGAAATGCAATGCATTCATGAGTTCCGATGAAAATTAACAATATCACGAACTAGATCACATGCACGCACTTAGCCATCATAAAATTTTCAGTGAAGAGAAAAATAAGCCATGATCTCCCACTCGACTGGCCTAGTAAAAAAGTCTTAATATGTTGTAATGTAGTATCCTTTCATTTCATGGAAGTTTGAATTTCCGCAGGTGTTTGCTTAATCCTGTTTTTGTCTATTTTTGCTAGCCTAATTAAACGAAGAAACATGAAACTACATATATCTTCAGCTTTCGATGCTGGTAATATTGAAGTGATTAACATAGAAAATCCTCAAAATATTCAGCTAAAAATTGAAAAAGACACTCATTCTGATTTCTTACAATGGTTCTATTTTAGAATACAAGGAGCCAATGGTACAGCTTGCAAAATGAATATTATCAACGCAGGTGAAGCAGCGTATACAGAAGGGTGGGACAATTATCAAGCACGGGCTTCTTATGATAGAGTTACTTGGTTTCAGATTCCCACAAGCTATAATAATGGCGTTCTAAGTATGGATTTTACACCTGATCATGATTCGGTTTATATTGCCTACTTCGCACCATTCTCTTATGAGCAGCACCTTGACTTGGTTAATAATGCACAGCTATCCCCCTTATGCACTATGGAAACTATTGGTGAAACAACTCAAGGAAGACCAATTGACTTTCTTCGATTTGGTGATGGAGATACAAGTAAGAAAAAGTTATGGGTAATCTCTCGCCAGCATCCTGGTGAAACAATGGCTGAATGGTTTATGATGGGACTCATCGATCGCATCCTTGATGAAGAAGATGCTGCTTCTGTTTCTTTACTGGAAAAAGCCAATTTATACATGGTTCCTAATATGAATATTGATGGTAGTATTCTGGGTAATCTAAGAGTAAATGCCAAAGGAGTTAACCTAAATAGAGAATGGGCTACACCAAGCATTGAAAACAGTCCTGAAGTATACTATGTAAAGGAAAAGATGAAGGAAATTGGTATGGATTTCAATCTGGATGTGCACGGTGACGAAGGACTACCATATAACTTTATATCAGGTATTGAAGGTATTCCATCATTCGATTCGAAACTAAGTAAGTTAACCGATGACTTTATTAATAAATGGATTGCCATAAACCCAGATATGCAAAATATACATGGTTATCCGAAAAATGAACCGGGAAAAGCAAACCTACTTATATGTTCGAAGAATCTGGGTGAAGAGTTTAATTGCCTTAGCCAAACTTTGGAGATGCCATTTAAACAAAATGATAATATCCCTGACGAGCTAATGGGCTGGTCTCCGGAGCGTTCAATAAAACTAGGAGAGTCGGTTGTAGGGGTATTATTAAGTATTGTGGATGATCTGTAATTAAAGGTATTGATATCATTTGTATGAAAAAAAAACTAACCATAATATTAACGTTGTTCATTTTTTTAACTATAAATCTGGTTGCCCAGAAGAAAGTTAATCTCGAGGGAATTGAAATTGGGAAGATGGCACCCGAGATAGAGCTTCCAGATACTGAAGGTGAGGTTATGAAACTTTCACAGTTAAAAGGTAAGATAGTTCTTATAAACTTCTGGGCAGCATGGTGTGCACCATGTCGTAAAAAGGCTCCTGAACTGGTTGAGTTACTAAATAACTATCAAGATTCCGATTTTGATGATGGCGAAACAGGATTTATGATATTTTCCGTTTCACTAGATAGAAATGAGATTGCCTGGAAGAACAGTATTGAAAAAGATGGAATTGGAGACTTTCTGAATGTTGGGGATATGAAAGGGTGGAAAAGCTCGGCAGCTACAACTTATAATATAAAGTCGATTCCATCCAGTGTACTTCTTGATGGTGAAGGTAAAATTATTGCAATCAACCTAAGTCCTAAGGATTTGAGTAAAAAACTAAAACGAATGGAAAAAGGTGGCTGGCTTTGGTTTTAGTTTGTTATGCTAACTAATCCCTCATCCGCGTTTAAACTGCCTACCGCAAGCACGCAACGGAGATGATTCTATTATACAATTGTATGGTAATCCAACTTGTTTAATTAGAAAAGTAAGATTGCTTTTATTACATAATTGTATTGTGATTTAACTTAATATTAAGGAAATCTATTAGCTAGTAAGCCCCAACACACGCTCTTTCCTTAAGCGCAATCAGATGAGAAAT
>CALCGQ010000380.1 GCA_937901015.1 uncultured Bacteroidota bacterium
TATAAGATGGCAAACATATTATATGTGAATTTGAATTCATTTCAAATAAATTTGAAGAACATAGCAGCAAAATGCAACTTTTATACATGTTTGATTTTCTGGTATTTATAAATCAATGGTGATTTAATAATAAACTCTGATGAAAATAATTGATCAAAATGGTATAATTTTATTTTTTTTCGGTACTAACTAATAGAAGAGTGCAAGAATATACTACTCAGGAAATATTAAAAGGGATATCAGAGAATAACCATATAGTAGTTCAACACATATATGATCGTTATTTCAAAGAAATCATAAAGTTCATTGAAAAGTTTGGAGGCAGTTACGACGACGCTACGGATATCTTCCAGGACGGAATTATAGTTATCTATGAGCAGATGAAAAGAGGTGATGGTGAAAAGATTAAAAACTTTAAAGCTTACTTCTATTCAATTTGCAAATTCAAATGGCTTAACACGGTTCGAAATGGAAAGTATGGTGAGTTTTCAGATGTTGAAATGGAGGAAATCCTTCCGTCTTTTGAATACAATGTCTTATCAGAAAAAATAAGCGATATTGTTGAAAAAGAAAGAAGAGTTAAAGTTTATTTTAACAGTTTTATGAAACTCGATAGTATGTGTCAGAAAATGATACGATTCGTGGCATATGGTTGGTCCGTTGAAGATATAGCATCTGAAATGAACCTCAGTGTAATTTACACTTATAGAAAACGTCAAAATTGCCTTAAAAAACTTACAGAAATAGTAGATAAGCAATTAAACAAGAATCAATATTATTAGTCATGAAAAAGAAAAGCAGGACAATATCAATAGACAATTACATTACCGGAAAATTAGAAGATACGGAATTGTGGGAGTTTAAGGCAAATATGGAGAATGATGCTGAACTTGCTAGAGAAGTAAAACTTAGAAAAGAGATTTACGAAACAATTAGTAATAGCAAGAAAATTGAATTACTTCAAACCTTAAGTAATATCAAGACTAAAAAACAAAAGAGAACATTTAAAATTAATATATACTCACGCCAAATTCAGGCAATTGCAGCATCAATAATTGTATTAATGGTTATCGGAGCAGGATTATTATCTAACCAGATTAATAACGATCTTAATTCAAATATATACAACGAATATTTTGTAGATGAGGGATCATTAATTACAACTCGTTCCGATAATCAATCTGACAACTCAATTGTTCTTGATGCCATTAGATTATATGACAATCATAAATATCAAAAAGCTCTCGAGTTATTGGAATCAAATCCTGAAAACATTACAGCCAGACTATATACTGGACTAACATATATGAAACTGGAAATGTATAGTAATGCCGAAGAACAGTTCAACTATATTATTAACCACAAGGATAATATATTCATAGATCAAGCAGAATGGAACTTAGGGCTCAGTTATTTAGCAAATGATAAAACAAAAGAAGCAACAGATATCTTCTCTAAAGTAGCTAATGAAGATGGAGCGTATAGCAAACGAGCAAGCGAAATAATCAAGACATTGGAAAACAAGTAAACAAGCAAACAAAAACAATTCAAGCAAGGGCGTAAAAGATGTGGTGGTTCTTTTACGCCCATTTTTTATGTAAAATTTTTAAGGTCTCTTACTTATCTGCTTTAAGCGTCCTGGCCTGTCCAAACATACCAATGTCATTAAGTTAAGAAAAAACAAACTTAGATTGTCTTTCCGACCAACGAAGGAGCAGAAGGATCTATAGTTTCAACAGCTTGTTTTCCAGTAGATTCCTCTGTTCACCTCTGCAAAATTCGGAGATCCAATCGAACACCCATTTTCATTGAGGTAAATAGTGGCTATCATTGATTAATTGAGATTGCTTCTTGCTCCGCTAATCTCAATGCCACTCTTTTTCAAATTACATTACCTAACCTCCTCTGCTTTAAGCCTCGCTTAAAGTAAAAACTATATGATTCTAGAAACGGTTCAATCCTACCTATTCATGGCGAAGCGATTCAATAGGGTCGAGTTTTGCTGCTTTGTTAGCTGGAATAATCCCTGACAGAAGTGCAACAAAGAAGCATAAAGAGAGTCCTAGAAAAATCCATAACCATGGAATAATAAAAGCACTACCTGTCATTGCTGATACTCCATTTCCAATAACAATACCAGCAATTACTCCAAGTAAACCACCAATCTGAGCAATAACTATTGCTTCTACTAAAAATTGATTTCGAATGGTTCTACTGGTTGCACCAATTGCTTTTCGAATACCAATTTCTCGGGTTCGTTCAGTTACCGACACCAGCATTATATTCATCAAACCTATGGCAGCTCCTAACAGTGTAATAAAACCAATAACAGTGGCACCGATTTGAATTTTCGATGTTAATCCAATGAGCATATTCGAAATATTATCACTTTTAATAATCGAAAAGGAGTCATCTTCACCGGCTTTATCTTTCCTAATACGCCTAAATTCACCAGTTGCTTCGCCAACAGCAGCATCCATTTGAGATTGGTCGTTAACCATAACGCTAATTCGATAATTCATATTTGGCCGAGAAAAATACTGCCTTACATTGCCCATTGGTGCCAAACAACTTCTATCGCCACTAAATCCAACACTTGAACCCTTTTCGGCGAGCACTCCAATAATCTTATATTTTCCTGAACCAACGGATATAATCTTACCAATGGGGTCTACATTTTTTTTAAATAATTTGGAAGCTATTTCACTCCCGATAATTGTTACATGATTACCAGAATTAATCTCCTCCTGAACAAAGTTACGACCAGAAGCAATTTCTAGTCCGGATGTGGCAATATAATTTTCATCCACACCCATAACCTGAACATTGGGGTTTGTTTTTTCTGATTCATACTTGATTGTGGCTATTCCTGTACCGTAGATAAACAATGAAGTTAATGCAGGAAAATCATAATCGGATTTAAACTTCATTGCTTGCCTATAGTCAATTCGTTCAAACTGTTTAGCTTTTCTTGCGTTACCTCCAATATGTACTCTTAATTCACGGTTTTGAATATTGAAGGTATTGGACCCCATCATCGCAAAATTATCATTTAAATAATATTCTACTGCGTCAATTGCTGTCAATATCCCAACCAAAGCCATTATACCAAATGCAATGATCATAACAGTTAATACAGTTCTAAGTAAATGACTTTTTATGGAAGTAAGAGAAATTAGAATATTCTCCTTTATGAGTTTAATGTTTGTCATGATTAATCAAGTTTTGTTCCATATGCTAAATCGCCAGCATCCCCTAATCCTGGTACTATGTATGCTTTAGCTGTTAACTCATCATCGATTGCGCCGATCCATAAGGTCATATCATAAAGTGAAAAATTACGTTTTATTGTATTAATACCCTCTTCACTAGCAAGTAAACATACGATATGCATATGCTTCGGTTTTCCATTAGTCAACAATGCCTTTATTGATACGCTCATTGAACCTCCAGTTGCTAGCATTGGATCAGATAAAATTAACACTCTATCCTTTATGGATGGCGAAGACACATAATCCATTTTAATGGTGAAATCTTCATTCTTTTTATATTTCCGATAAGCTGATACGAAAGCACTATTAGCTGAGTCAAAGTAATTTAACAAACCTTGATGCATGGGCATTCCTGCACGTAAAATTGTGGCAAGAACAGGTTTATCAGCAAGAATCTTCATATGGGATGTACCTAGGGGAGTTATAACCTCTTTATCAATATAATCCATCTCTTTACTAATCTCATAGGCAAATATCTCTCCTACCCTCTCCAGATTCCTTCGGAAACGCATACTATCAGATTGGATTTCAATGCTTCTTAACTCGGACAAAAACTGATTAAAAAGAGAATTACCTGAACCTATTTCCCGTATCATATCTATCTTTTTCTACAAAAGTAACCGAATTAAAACAAAAATGATAAGAAAAACTATTGATTTTTAATCAAAAACAATATGACAATTGAAATTTTAAAACGAATTATAACAAACAAGAAAAATTAAACTATTATTTCCGGTTTACAGTATTATAAATGTTCATTAATATTTTTTGCACAACTGATAACCTGTTAATTTTCAACCTATGATAGGCTACTCTACTTGCTCCAAAACCTTTATAATACCTTGCTAAATTTTCATTGTTAGATCCCTCAAAATCTAGTATCTGAGTGCCTGGTGAATTGATTTTTATTACTGAATCAATAAGATAGGTCATTGCACCATTGGCTCTTGCAAGATCATTACTACCTGAAAAAAGAAATATTAATCGACTATTAGTTTTAATAAAAAACGCTGCAGCACAGAGTTCATTAAACTCAGAAAACACACCAAAGGTAACACCCATTCCCTTATGGATTGCTGCATACATAAGTCGCCTTAGTACAAGATAGTTAGTATCATCCCAAGTGTCAATTTCTGCACCTTTATTGTTACGGAACAATTCGATAATATCCTCTGGTTTAATACTTTTCATAAAAGTTAAATTCTCAGATTCAGCTTTCTTAAGATTTCTTTTTGTATTGGTAGAATAAGAAGCTTTAAGTTTTGAATAATCAGAAATCAAATCAAGTAGATAGTTTGTATTCTCTACGACCTCATACTTACTGGTATCCAATGTGTTAAAATGATTAAAATTATAATCAATAACTTTTACTTTGGCAGGTATATTTTGAATGAAGTTGTCTATTATCTGAGGACTTAGATTAGAAACTGAGAATACTCCAAGCTGCTGTGTGAAGAAAGGTTGAAAAAAATATGAAATACCATATTTAGTATTGATTGTGAGTGGCATTACCCTTTCATAATCATTCTCAACCAATGCTTCCCAATCCTCATGTACAATGTCGAGGTACCAAGAATATGCATATGTAATTCCATTTATAGAATTCAGGATGCAATTATCCCATTTATCTTTATCTATTTCGCTATTAATAAGATGTGTTATCAAAATCTAAACCTGTGTTTATGGATGTACTAACTATTCTTCGCAAGCCATTACCAATAGCTCCTCGTATACTCTTCTCCAACCTTTCCATCGCTTCTCATCACTTAAAGGTTCATTATGCCATAAGGAGGTAAATGTGCCGTCAACTTTTTTAACTTCATCAATTAGCTTTCGAATTTGCTCAATGGCATCTGTTGGGGTCAAATCCATATAATCTTTTAGAGTACCATCCATTACCATAAAAGGGTGTACCCTAAGTTTTGTTTCAACCTCAATATCAAGATCATAGAAATTATATGGACTACAAATTCCTGCTCTAAAACCAGGTAAGGCAGCAAATCCCATTGAGTAATCATCGGTTATATCTTCTTCTATTAAATTACGATAAGTGGTTGGTAATTTAAGCTTTAGAAAATGTTGTCGGCTTTGAGTTATTTCTTTATTGACAACATCTTCCAGATACCTAATTTCCTTATGCAACAATTCAGGATTCTCATTTGTGTAATAGGATGGGTGTATTCCAATTTGTGCATAATCACCCATTTTCTTTATAAGGAACCTAAATATTCTATTCCTGGTATTTACATTCTTATCATATTCACCATAATGCCCAAATAAAAAGAAATATATTGGCTTTAAATTGTAGCGACGCTGATATTCAATTTGTAGATCAAATGTGTCAAAAGGATCTTTAAAGCCCGAAAACAAAACTCTGCTACGTTGCATAATTTCTACCCAGTCCATATTTCTCAAAGCACGAAAATAACCTCCAATGGACCTAACTAATCCCTTTTGTGAATATGAAAAAGCAGAATCAATATCATAGGTTGGTCTGAATCTATAGTTTCGTTTGGGGAAATTAAAGTCTTTGTACTTCTTAAGAATTACATCTCTTACAATGATAGACCATATATTAACCATTGGTTTATCAAGAAAGTTCAATTCATAACTAAAACTAAGGTTTGCAGTGAATCTACCATGAGCATCCGGAACATACGGCTGATATTCTTCATACCTCGACACTAGATAGAAAATTGCTGAAAAAACATCAAATGGTAGTGCAGAATCTTTATCATACACAGGAAATAAAGCATTATTCCCCTCATATTCAATATAATCAGTCTCAATACTATCAACTCCCCGTTCGAACAATAATCCTGATGATCTAAAGAAAATATCATCAGAATATGGCTTATCAGCATAAACTAACTTTGCACTATCAGCGGAGAGAAATTCATCAAGATCTGATGACAATGTACAGTCTACTTTTAGAAGTTCTTTAAAAACTAATCTAAAAACATATCGAACCCTGCTGGTCTTTTTTGGTACAAAAACTAATAGTTTATCCATCATGTCAAAAATAAAGAAATTTAAATACCTGTTAACTGTATCTACAATTATTTATAATACCTATTTAATGGCATTTATTGTACAAAAGGACTATTATTTTTTGATTTATACTTCCAACTAATTGGTGGATAAAAGTCTACCAACTTACATATTCTCATTAAATAAAAACACTATTTTTGGTATTCAAATTATAGTATCATATGGATAATTTTATTGTATCAGCAAGGAAGTATCGACCTGCAACATTCCATCAGGTTGTAGGGCAAGGATCCATCACTTCCACACTACAAAACGCTATTAAAAACAACCATCTGGCTCAGGCCTTTTTATTCACAGGTCCCAGAGGAGTTGGTAAAACAACTTGTGCCAGAATTCTTGCTAAAACCATAAACTGTATCAATCTAACTGCAGATATAGAGCCATGTGATAAATGTGAATCCTGTGTTTCTTTCAATAATAATGCCTCATTTAATATCCATGAACTTGATGCTGCATCAAACAATTCAGTTGATGACATTCGACATTTAGTAGAACAGGTTAGAATTCCACCTCAAGTTGGAAACTATAAAGTCTATATAATTGATGAGGTTCACATGCTCTCTGCCGCAGCATTTAACGGGTTCTTGAAA
>CALCGQ010000381.1 GCA_937901015.1 uncultured Bacteroidota bacterium
TGGTCACTTTAATAAATTGACATAAACTTAATAATTAAGAAGCAGGTTTACTTTGCTCACTAACTCCTTAATATTGATTGGCTTTTCTAATGCAAATGTTGCACCAAATTTAAGTGCATTATCCAAGTAATTATTTGCATTACCCAACCCACCACCTGAAATGGCGATGATTTTAACACTTTGATCAAATGCAACAAGTCTGAGAATTGTTTCAATACCTTCTTGTTCGGGCATTAGAATGTCAAGAATAATAACATCTGGATTATGTTGAATGTAATGATGTTCACCAATTCTTCCATTTTCTGCCACGATTACCTCATGATTAGCTTTTTCAAGAGCTCTCTTAAATACATTCCTAATATTTTCTTCATCGTCGATAATCAGTATCTTCCCCATACCCACTTGTTGTCCTAAAAAGCAAATAATTATTAGGGTGTAAATATATGAATTTTTGACACTTTAGAATTCCAAACTTATTGCACAATTCAAATAAGATAGGGTAATGTATATTAAACACATACTTAGATAAAAACTGGTAGATAAATTTCGAATGTGGTACCTTTATGAAGACTGCTGATCACATTTACTAGACCATTGTGTTGCGAAATAATTCCAAAAGCTGTTGATAAACCTAAACCTGTTCCCTTATCTAATCCCTTGGTTGTAAAATATGGTTCAAAGATTCTTCTCTTCGTATCTTCATCCATTCCTTGGCCAGTATCAGTAATATCAATCTTTATGTAACTACCCGGCTTAGCCCATGCATTTACAATACAGAAATCCTCATCAATAAATATAGTATTTGTATTAACAGTGATTTTTCCACCTGCAGGCATTGCATCACTTGAATTTATAACTAAGTTCATAATTACCTGATCTAGCTGGCTACCGTCGGCATTTATGCTAGGTAGGTTTTTTTCAGATGTAAATTCAACTTGAATATTATTAGTGTTATTTCTGTTTGTTAGATCAACAATTGGTTGAATTATATCACTTATATCTATCTCAGTTTTATCGAGGAATTGATCTTTACCAACAGCCATAAGGTTTTTCGTCAGCTGTGTGGCTCTCTTTACATGCTGACTTATTTGCTCAACATCTTTGTATCTTTGGGATTCTTCCTCAAGTCCTTCTTTAGCGAAATCTATATATCCAACAATTGCCTGCAGTATATTATTAAAGTTATGTGCAATCCCACCAGCCATTAAACCAATTGCTTCCATTTTTTGAGAGTGCTGCAACTGAGATTCCAACTGCTTCCTTCTTGTGGTGTCTCTACCAATTATCACCAATGCTTTTCGTTTACCATCAGAATGGTAAACAGGAACCTTAATTATTTCAAAAAAGTAAATAATATTATTTTCCCCTTTTAGAGTTTCTTCTGTAATATTTGTATTTTGATTACTCCAGGCTATTTCGTCTGTTTGTGAAAAACGATACATAGGTTCAGCAAGATGCGGATATTTGCTCGATATTTCAGTATTAGTTTTATTCTTTAGTTCTTTTATGCCTAGGTTTAATCTATTCATAAGAGCTTCATTAGCCATTAACCATTTCCCATTCCCATCCTTAATACATATGATGTCGGGTGATGCATTTATTAACGTTGTAAGCTGTTCTTCACGTTTTTTAAGCTCCTTTTCAATTTCTATAACATTCGTAAGATCAATGGCTACAGTTAGAAGCTGATTCATTATACCTAATTCATTTTTTAATGGGTATGCTGTATGCAAAGCTGTAAAAGTTTCAGATGATTTCCTGACCATATCAATCTTCTCTTTTATGCTTTTTTCTCCCGAATTTAATAATGAAATATAATCTTCTATCTTCGTTTTATTCTTATCTATATGGAATAAAGATGACGATTTCCCAATAACTTCATCTCTGGAATACCCAAATAATGCTTCAGCACCAGGACTAAATTCTGTAATGATTGGTTTACCGGTTGACATATCTGAAAGAATAAACGAAATATTATCAGATGCATTAAAAATAGCCCTGAGTTTTGTCTCACTTTCAGTTATTTGCGCTTGAATCTTCTTTTGATGAGTTATGTCAATAATATGTACAATAGCTCCAGAATACTCACCATTGTCATCATAGAGTGCTGATACACTTCTGTGGGTAAGGACTTTATTGCCCTTTTTTGTTTTAAAAAATAATTCTCCCTCAATTTTCCCAGATTTCATAAGAAGGGGAAACTTAAGATTGAACTCTTCAATTCCTTCATCAAATAATAGTTCAGTGATACGTGTATTTACCAATGATTCTTCTCCACATTCTATTATATTGCAAAAGGCACGATTATAGTCAATGATTATTCCTTTATTATCCGTCAGAAATATTCCTTGAGGAGCTTCTAAGAAAAGTGTTCGAAACTTTTTCTCACTCTTTTTCAACATATCTGAAGTTTTCTTGGATTCAGTTATGTCTACCAGAGCACCAACAATTTCTGTAACTTTACCTTCGGAAATAACTGGTTCCTCATGTACTTCAACCCATATTCTACGTCCTTTTTTACCTTCTAATTCAAGTTCAAATGGAGCCTGAGTTATACCTGTTTTTATGGCTTCCTTAGTACTAAGCTTACCTATGTTATTTATTGGATTATCAGAGTAAAGTGATGAATTCATTTCTATGAAATATTCCGGATCACAGTCGAAGAAATCTATGGTTTTTGGACTAACATATGTAAACTTTCCATCAGGGTTATGAGAGTAAAAGAGGTTTGAGGAATGTTCAATTATATTCCTCATTCTTTCTTCTTTTTCTTTCAGAACCTTTTTAATTCTATTTTGATCTGTCAGATCTCGCATTATACAGAAGTAAGTTGTGCTATTAATAAGCTTGGTATTCATATTAATGGGAATATTATTACCATTCTTATGAATCATAATTCGCTCATTTATAACCGTTTTACCTTTGTCTATTAGATCATACTGAAGTGGTTTGTCAGTTAGTTGGTCAGTTGTGAAAAGATCACGCATCTTCATGCTAAGTAGCTCTTTTCTAGAATAACCGGTGAGCTCACAAGCTGCTGTATTTACTTCTTTAAACTCTCCAAGGTAGTTACCTCTAAAAATTGCGTCCGGAGCTTGTTCAATTATACTTTTATAGAATTGCTTATCTGAGTTTATGGATGAATTTGATATTTCACCAAGTTGTATCTGGTAAATTACTCTATTAATGGATATCAATAGTCTATCCATATTTTTAGAGGATAAGTAATCAAATGCTCCTGCATTTAGACATTCAATCTCTTCTTCATTATTAACTTTACTGGAAAGTATAATTAACTGAATATTTGGGTTATACTCATTGGCAATTTTTATGATTTTAAGATGATTAAGCGCATCCTTAGTTGATTCAGCTAATACTACTTCTGGATTGAACTCTTTGAGCTGATATATAAATTCATCTTTTGAGTTGGTAATCTTAAAATTGAACTCAACGCCATTGCTAATCAGGTATTTTACAGTTTGCTCTGCAGAGGTATTATTATGAAAAAAGAAGAGAATATTACGCATAAATCAAGATTATCCTTGTTGGTTTCAATTTTCGAAATTAATGTATTTTGATATTACTTTAAAGAGCTGTGATTTTTGAATTGGCTTTGCTATATAGCTATTGCATCCGGCCATAACTGTCTTTTCTTGGTCACCAAGTTGAGCATAAGCCGTTTGAGCTATGATTGGTATCTCTTGATTTGTCTTTCTAATTTCGATGGTTGTTTCAAGGCCATCTCTAATTGGCATTTTAATATCCATTAGTATTAAATCGATTTTTTTGTTTTCCTCCATTATTTTTAATACTTCCAATCCATTTTTTGCCCATAGTACATTTGCTCCACAATGCGTTAGAAGAATCTTAACAAGTTGATAATTATGAGGCTCATCTTCAGCAATTAATACTGTTTTATCAGTATAATCAGGAAAGTCACTACTTTCTGGTAGTGTAATTATTTCTTCTTCAGTATAGTTGGTGGCAGGGATTGTAAATCTAAATTCTGATCCTTTCTCACAATTTGTAACCACCCAAATTCTGCCTCCCAGAAGTTCAACAATAGCTTTGGATATACTTAATCCAATTCCCGTTCCACCATATAGTATGTCATTCTCCTGTTCTGATTGCATGAATCGTTCAAAGATAATTTCCTCATCACCTTTCTTTATACCTATACCGGTGTCTTTAACATAAAATTCAATATTATCATCCACTAGATTACATCCAAATTCTATACTGCCTGTGTTGGTAAATTTCAGTGCATTACTAATTAGGTTTATTAAAATTTGTTGAAGACGACGTGGATCGGTTGAAACCAAGGAATTTTCAACTGGAATAAGGTTGTGATAACTAAAGGACAACCCTTTTTCTTCTGCATGCAATGTAAATAGTTTGTGGATGCTAAGGAGTATTTTCTCAGTGCTTATACTTTCATAGTTGATATTGATAATTCCAGCCTCAATTTGGGAAATACTTATAATGTCATCTATTAATCTTAGAAGGTGCTTCCCAGAATTAGTTATTGTTTCTAAATAACTCGTCTTGTCTTCTTCACTAATTTCTGGTATCGATAATAGTTGTGAAAAACCAAGAATGGCATTCATAGGTGTTCTGATTTCATGTGACATATTTGCCAGAAAAGATGTTTTGAGTCTATCGCTCTCTTCAGCTCTCTCCTTTGCTATTACCAATTCCTTTCTTGTTTTGATTTTTTCAGTAATATCATGAATAACAGATAGTAACATATCAGTTTCGTGGTATTCAATTTTACCAGCATATACTTCAACATCGCAAATTCTGTCCTCGGATAGCCGATGTTTAAAAATGAAATAATTTCTATCGTTGTTCAATGCGCACTGCATTTCCTTATTAATCTTCGATTTATCTAGGGTGTTAATATTATATATGCTCATTGAAAGCATTTTCTCTCGTGAATATCCGTAAAACTTACAACAAGCGTTATTAACTTCAACTATTTCCCCAGTATTGGGGTTTATCACCATAATTACAGAAAGATTATCCTGCAATAATGATCGATATTGCTTTTCTCTTTGCACGAGTTTTTTCTGAGCTGTTACTCTCTCACTAATATCTGTTAATGAGGTAATTCGAATAGGTTTACCTCTATGTTGAGACATCCTACCTTTAACTTCACAAGGAAAAGAAGTGCCATCTTTTCGAAGTGCCATAACTGAATATCTGTCGTTTTTTCCAGCAAGCATTTTTCCCTTTACCAGATCTCTATCCTCTGGAACAATCCACATGGTTCCATATTTACCAATTGCTTCATCTAAAGTGTAACCAAACATCTCTTCTGCAGTCTTGTTTTGCATAATGCACTTTCCTTCAGAAGATAAGAATATGCTTTCAAATGTGGCCTCAGACAGTGTTTTAAATAGATCTTCACTTTCTGTTAATGATATCTGACTCCTTTTAAGTTCTTGTTCTGTTTTTTTACGATATTCATACAATTCCAGAAATGTTTGAACTTTTGCCGCAAGTAGTTCTGGAATAATGGGTTTTATGATAAAATCCAATGCTCCAAGCTGGATTCCCTTAATTTTAAATTTATCTGCTTTATATACAGCTGATATCATTATGACGGGAATGTCCTCCCATTTCTTATTCAACCTTATACTAGTGAGTGTGTCAAACCCATCTATATCAGGCATTTGAACATCCAATAGTATTAATGAAATATTATAATTATTTAGTGCCGAATATGCTTCGGATGCAGAGCTTGCTTTGATACAAGTAAGATCTAGTTCTGCTAAGGTGTGTTCAAACACAAGTAAATTAGATGGGTTATCATCAACAAGTAGGACATAGTTTTTCATTCGTAGAGGTAGTTATAATAGCTAGGTAATTGTCGTTTCATAATCAATTGCACTTAGGTTTGTGTAATATGATTAACCGATAAAATTAATAAAATAATTTTTATAATCTTATTTTTATGGGTTATTTAGCTAAAATACAACTAATTAATTAGATTGCCTTCTTGGAAAATTAATACCTTTTCAAGGTTCCCTTCACTATCGTACCATCTCTCTTCACCATCTTTAAGGTTGTTTACATAGTTTATTTCCCTCATAATGTTTCCATTTGGATACCATGCTTTTTGAAGACCATTACCTGAAATATAATTCCCAGTCCCAATAATGTCGCCAGCTAAATTATAATATAACCATCTTCCTGAATAAAGACCGTTTTTATAATTACCTGAAATCTTAATGCCACCATTGGGATACCATTGAGTATAGCTCCCAGAGAGAGTATCATCAACATAATTTTCCTCCGAGATGATATTACCTTCTTCATTGTAAGTTATGGCCAATCCTTCGAGTTTTCCATCATTATAATAAGATTTAGATTCGAAGCTGCCATTTCTATACCATCTTATTAGCGGACCGTTAAGTATATTATTTTTGTATGTGACCTCTTGTTCTTTATTACCATTTTCAAAATACCAAGTTGATTTACCATGGAGTTTTTCATCTTCATACGAAAGTTCAGATTGTATATTACCATTGTCCCAATACTTCTTTTTGGTATTTTCACAACCAGTGAAAACAATTAGTACTGAAAATATAGATAATAGACTAACAAGAGTTTTACTCATAAAAATACTCCTCATTTTGCGGTAACAATAAGTAGTCATTTATTTTAGTCTTCGACAAACGCTTAATCTGCAGTATATGCCAATAATCATTAACGAAATTATTAGTATTTCCAACTCGCTGGAAGTTGTAAGTCCCTTGGATAAGTTCCATTGGGAATTGATCGATACAACTGTTAAAGTCATCTCCCAGATAGTATAAAGCACTTAAGAAGTAGTAAGTGATATCAAATCCGGAGAATGCATAATTATCAGGCTCTGTATTGTATCTTGTGCGGAATTCATGGATGAAGTCTTGATTCTTATCTAGTTCATAATCAATAAAACTTGAAGAAAAATAACTGGTATTAAGATTGTTCATCTTAATGTTATTCAGGTTATTAATTCTTTCCCATGTTGGAAGTCCAACTAGTTGAATGTCAAAAGTATCCCTCGACTCATTCAGTCTGTTTAATACATCAAGAATAAACGACTTTTTATTACCATATAAAATTACAAGATTTTTTCTGATGGGTGAAGCATTTTCAAGTAAGGGATATAAGCTGTCAACGGAATAATTTATTTTAACAAGATAATTATTAATAACTGTGCTATCAGTAATGTTTGCTTCAATAATTTCCGGATATATTTCTGTTTTTTCAAAGATAAATGGAGGAGGAGGAGTTGTGTTGTCATATAAAGTATCACGCTCTGCTACTGCATATGATAGGTCCAATAATTCCTGATTGCTAATTTTAACTTGACTATCTATTGTTGATAGAATACCGTTTTTGATATCAGTAACTATATCTGCATCAAAATATGATGTTTGTGAGATAAGAAATACTTTGCTGTTTGGTGCAAATTTATCGATATAAGTTTCAATTAGGGGTCGTTGAGAATATACTGTAGGCTTTACCTTAAACACGCTATTATAGTTATTTGCCACAGCATCTCGGTATGAAAGTGGGTTGATAATAGGGATCTTAAAATTACCAGCAAACAAAGCTACCTGATTAAAACTATTGTTGAAGAATGGTCCAATTATTAGGTCCATCGACTTAAGCTCAGGGTCCGCTAATACTTTTACGGTTTTAGTTATGTTCTTATCAACATCATAAACAAATAGCTCAACATTAGCTCCTTGTTTTGTTAGTGAATCAAGTGCAACAAGAGCACCTTCATAGAATTTTATGAATCTAAATGATTTAAATGAAGGTTGAGGTGCAAGAAAGAATTGTTCTAAGTCTAAACTATCGGCTTCTTCAAGCGATAGAGGTATCATTAAGGCAACTCTAAAAACCCTATCAGTATTTGGTATGAAGTCACAATCACTCGTGGGGTTCATTTCTATTTCATTATCAGGACCTTCAATGGTTTTGATAATGTCATCCTCAGGAGTTACAGGGACTATAATAGCCTTATTGCCAACGGGGATCTTAATCGCATCTCCTTCATATACTCTAGAACCAACTTCTGGATTAAAATCCATAATTTGATAGGTGTGGATTCTATAAAGTTTTGCTAATTTATTTGTTTTAGTAGTTTTTTCTACTTCATGAATAATGTAGGGATTATTTATTTTTTTTTTTGGAACAGTAATTATTTGTCCTATTTTAATATGACTAGTTAAGCCAGGGTTTGCAGCTATTATTTCATCCACTGTTAGCCCATATTCTCGCCCGATGCTATACAAAGTTTCCTTTTTCTTAACCTTATGAGAAATGTTTTCGATAATAGGAACTTTTTCTGGTATAGGAGTATTGGTGTCTTTTACAACTTCAACGATCTCTGCTATTTCAACGGGTATTTGTTTTGATGTGTCTTTTACTACTTGCTGCTCTAATTTAGTTTTGTCAGGAATACGCAATCTGTCACCCTTAACAACTGTATTTCCCAATCCAGGATTAGCCGCTTTGAGTAATTCCACCGATATATCATATTTCTTAGCTATACTTTGGGTTGTTTCTCCAAGTATTACAACATGTCTATAATCCTGAATAACAGGAATGCTGGGATCAAAACTAACTGTTTCAGAAGCTGGTTTTGTTGGTTTGTAATCTGGCTTAGGAGTATTTTTTGGTTTATTAGTATTGGATTGTTTATTGTTTTGCTGATTCGAATTATTGGTTGGTGAAACTGTTGGTTTCTTGGCAGGTGGCCTAGTGGCAGGCTTATATATTTCAATATTCGTCTCTGCCAGAACAGGTTCATTAACTTTTCCGTCAAGTACATTAAAAGCTTCTTCAACCGGTACTTTAACATATTCGCCTTCACGAAATGGAGGAGTAAGTTTAGGATTGGCTTTTCTGATATATTTGGCAGGAATTAGATAAATAGCACTTATTTGATCAAATGTTTCATTATTTGCAGCCACATGATAGAAGAAGTCAAAATTAGATGTGCTGACCTCTTTTTTTAGCTCTGTTTCTTTATTTACTGTAGGAATAAGTATGGTTTGATTTACATTGATAGCCTGTTTTGTTCCAGGGTTTTCAAAATAAATCTCATCTGGTGTTACTTCATAAGCTCTGGATATGGAATAAACAGTCTGTCCTTTCTGAACAGTATGAACATAGTATGATTTTCCATTACGGGATTCAATAATGTCAGACTTTTTTATGACAACAGTTTGAGCACTAATTGCCAAAGTTAAGACCGAAAAAAGAAGAATTATAAGTGGTTTTGTAATGTGCATGCTGAGATTCATATCTAACTACCAAAAATAAGAAACTATGTTGTACCAATAACGAAAAGTTCTGGAAAATATGATATGACTCGCAACACCTTATTTTTCGAATGATGATCAATACCTATAATTAATATCGTATAAGTCTTATTCCCACTCAATTGTAGCAGGAGGTTTTGAGCTTATATCATAAACTACTCTGTTTACTCCCGATACCTTATTAATTATCTCACTACTTACTTTTGAAAGATATTCGTAGGGTAATTGGGACCAATCAGCAGTCATACCATCAGTTGATTCAACTGCACGAAGAGCAACTACATTTTCATAAGTTCTTTCATCACCCATAACACCAACAGATTGCACTGGTAATAATATTGCTGCAGCTTGCCATACTTTTTTATATAGATCAAAGTCTTTCATATTCTGAATATAAATATGATCCACCTCCTGAAGTATTCTAACTCTTTCACGATTAACTTCGCCTAGAATTCTGATTCCTAAGCCTGGACCGGGAAATGGATGACGATCTATTATGAAGGATGGCATTTCAAGTGCTCTCCCAATTCTTCTTACTTCATCCTTAAATAATGTATTAAGTGGCTCAACTACTTTTAACTTCATATAATCTGGTAAACCACCCACATTGTGATGTGATTTGATTGTAGCCGAAGGCCCTTTTACGGATATTGATTCTATTACATCAGGGTATATTGTTCCTTGTGCCAGCCAATTAACATCTTTAATAAGGTGTGCTTCATCATCAAATACTTCTATGAATGCATTTCCAATTGCCTTACGCTTCTTCTCAGGTTCAGTTATTCCTTCAAGAGCATCCATAAATTTATCTGTGGCATCAACACCCTTAACGTTTAGTCCAAGGTCTAGATAGGAATGAAGGACATCTTCAAATTCATTTTTGCGTAATAAACCATTATCCACAAAAATGCAATATAAGTTAGCACCAATGGCTTTATGTAATAGTACAGCTGCAACCGATGAGTCGACACCACCCGATAAACCAAGAATAACCTTATCATTACCAAGTTTATTTTTGAGCGCAGTGATAGTTGACTCGATAAAAGAATCTGGAGTCCAGTTTTGTGAACATTTGCATATATCAACTAAAAAGTTCTTCAATAGTTTACTTCCTTCTGTTGTATGATATACTTCAGGGTGGAATTGTATACCATAAGTATCCTCATCCTTAATTTTAAATCCTGCTATTTTAACACTATCAGTGCTTGTGGTTATTATGAAATTGTCAGGTGCATTTAATATGGTATCACCATGCGACATCCATACTTGAGTATCAATCGTCATTCCTGATAATAAAGTACAGGATTGGTCGATAAAGTTCAGGTTTGCCCTACCATATTCCCTAATTTCGGAAGGTAGTACATCACCACCTTGAGATTGGGCTAAAAACTGAGCACCATAACAAACACCTAATAATGGAAGCTTACCTTTTATATTTGAAAGTTCAGGTACAGGTGATTCGGAATCACGAACCGAAAAAGGACTTCCGGATAAGATTACACCTGCAACATCTGATAAATCTTCAGGAATCTTATTAAAAGGATGAATCTCGCAATAAACGTTTAACTCTCTAACTCTGCGTGCAATAAACTGTGTATATTGCGAGCCAAAATCTAGGATAAGGATAGTTTCTTTCATGGTGCAAAGGTAGCGAAGATTTATAATTTGTACCTTTGAATTATTATTTTTAATTTCAATCTTTTTAACACATTATTAATGGCAAAAAGGAAAACTCAATCTCATAAAAAGAAAAAGAATAATTCATTTATAATATTTTTTATTGTAATTGTTGTACTGGCTTTGGTTGCATATGCAATTACATATCTGGTAACTCAGTCGGAGAAAGAAGTTGTTAATAATACCATTGTTAACGAACCAATTACGGCCAAACCAAAAACCAAGATCGAAGATTTATCTCCAGCTGAGCAGAGAGTGGTATTAGATGGAACATGGGCTAGTTATAATGATGGTGCAATGCTAACAATAAAAGGACTCAATTACACCATAGAGTTACCCAATGTTGAAGGAACCATGATTGGGAGAGGAAGAGTTGTTGTTTTGGATAATAAAATAACATTTGTTAATACGGATCAAGATTCTCAATGTAGCATTAAGCCAGGAATATATAGATTTATTCTGGATGACGAAGAAGTAACATTTGAGAAAATAGATGACAATTGTAGTACCCGTTCAGGAAAAATAGAAGCCACATGGTTCAGGGTTTAATAGATGACTTCACACTCGAATTCCGTTTTATTATCAAGTAAATCAGTTATAACTAATTTGAATTCATTCTTCCCCTTTAGCAATAACTCATCGTAATTATAAGTCAATAACTTTTTCTTTGGATCATATTCCATGAGAATCCAACTGCCGTTAAGTGTTGCCCGGTATTTAGCTATACCTGTTTTCTCATCCCAAATCTTGATTTTTAGATTACTCTGTTTGGCTATATTTTTACCATCACTAAAGTTTACCTTCTTGATAATTGGAGGAATTGAGTCCATCAGGACTTTGAAATAACCCAGACTTCTAGTTTTTGCAACTAAAGCATCTCCTTTAGTCTTATTGCTCAAATAATTATAATCCTTATTGTCTGCAGAATATGCAAGATAAATACTGTTTTGGATAATTGTATCCACCAAATCAGGAATTACCTTTATTGAATAATTTTTATGAACAGGAGTATATTTATCATGTAGTTTATAGGTAGAAGAATATGCCATTGTGTCTTTTTCCAATATTTCATAAGTAAAATCAAAAGATTGGTAGAAACAATTAGCCGGGAATAAAGCTGTCAAACTATCAGTTACTATGGAGTTCTTTTTTGAATAATTGAAGTAAGAAGTATTCTTTGAATCTTTATTACTAGGAATGAGTTCTGGAGGGTTGTTTAATGATCCCATAACATCAAAAGAGAGCTGAGCTAAGTTGGAATATGCATCTTTAACTTCAAATATAAAATGATGGTTGAGAGTATCGTTTATTTCAATTATCCCATTATTAATTACAGTTGAGTAATTGTTTAACATATTGTTTGTGTCAACCTGAGTTCTAACCACCCGTGTTTTTGAGGTTTTATAGTATCCATAATCCACCAGACTATTAATATATCGTGTTGTATTGAAAGATAGACGTTTCATTTCCAATTCAAAAACAGTATTAGTATCATGGATTAACTTTGTTGAGAAAACACCGTTTTTATTTGGTATTTCGTTCATTAGGTCATATGTTGAAATACCGAATGAAACTTTGCCTGAAATTTTAATCTCATCCAGATTACTTATTTTGTGGTCTGCACCCCAACCTGAAATGTCTAAGAACAATGTATCATTGAGTCCATTAATACTTGAATTTAGGTCAACGGGGTAAATTACCAGCCTTGTGATTTTAGGTCTGAAATAGTCCTTTACTTTTATTGAACTGAAGAGTAAAGGATTTAGAGGATGTTGAGTTGCTACATCACGTATTTCAAAATGTAGATGTGGTCCATGGGAACCGCCAGTATTGCCAGAGTAAGCAATTAACTCACCCTTTTTAACAGGTAGTTCTCCTTTATCAAAGAACATCTGTACAATGTAACTTTCCTTTTCATATTGGTTATTAATAATAACGGATTGAATAGTATCATTGAATCTACTAAGATGACCATATACACTAATATATCCGTCAGGGTGTGTTATATAGATTGCTTTTCCATATCCTGAGGTGGAAACCTTTATTCTGCTTACCCAACCATCATCAATGGCTATAATATTCTTTCCTTCAACACCTTGAGTTTTAATGTCAATGCCGGCATGAAAATGATTCGATCTAAGTTCTCCAAATGTTCCCGATAGGTACATTGGAATGTCAACAGGTGCTCCAAAATCTTTTTTTGAAAAAACGGATTCTTGGGAGAAGCCTGTGATAGTAATAAGTGCGGTAGTTATAATTAGTGCTAATAGTCGGGGATAGTGTATCATTCGGTGTGAAAATTCTTATTATGTATGCAAAAATAGCCTCTTTTGAGATATTTTTAGGGATGAATAAATTAATAAGCTAACGATTATATGTTCATATGTATTTCACAGATCACCTAATTTTATGATTTTTGAACGAGTGTGAAGAAATTATAATAGTATTCCTCAACGATGATAAATTAATTATTTAATAAGACTTAAAAGTAGAATTTGACAAACTAAATTGCCTAATTTTGCGTTTGCAGGATAAAAACATTTATTATGAAACAGCTGTTATTTATAGCATTTGGATTACTACTTGGTATAACTCTTATTCTTGGGTCTTGTAGTAAGACGGACACTGGTGATGGTACCGTTCCTGAGATAGTTATCCTGGGACTAAATCCACTTTACTGGGCAAAAGATTTACCTTATGAAGATGAAGGTGCTATCGCATTTGATGTAACACCTGAAGGAGATACCGTAGATATTACAAGTTCAATTGTTGTTACCAATAATATTGACGTAACAGCAATTGGAGATTACATCGTTAATTATAATGTTAAGGATGCAAGTGGAATGTCAGCAGAAGAGAAAGTCAGAAAAGTTAAGGTGGTAATTGGGAAGTAGTATGAGGCGAATAGTCTTTATTGTAAATAAGAATTCTGTTAAGAAGCAAAATAAGTCGGTTGATGATGCCATTGCGCAAAAATTTAACCAGAACGATAATGAG
>CALCGQ010000382.1 GCA_937901015.1 uncultured Bacteroidota bacterium
TTTAGAAATACAGCTCACCGGACTAACTATGTGCATATTCCACTGAATATATAGTACCTAATTAGTAATTAAGCTATATTGGTAAGCGCTAAATTTCGTCAATTACAACCTTCCTGAAAGCTCTTTTGGGATTCTTCCTTGGTTAATGGTTTCCGATCTCAGACGTTTTCCAAGTATCCGTTCTACCATTCTACCAGTTTCAAGAATTTTATCAATATCAAGGTTTGTTTCGATCTCCATTTCGTCCATCATAACAACCATATCTTCAAGGGTGACTAAACCAACTTCTTTTGAGTCTTTGTAATAATATGCACCAGTACCAGAAACCGGAACACCACTAACAAAGTTTGCGGGCTGTCCTCCCAAACCTCCCAAAGTAGCCTCATAATTGGTCATCCCAGCCTGTAATGCAGCAAGTACATTAGCTAGTCCCCAACCTCTTGTAGTATGCAGATGAACTATCTGTTTATGTGGGTTATCAATTTTGTCCATTAACATTGAGAAATATTTATAAACCCTATCTGGTGAAGCACTACCATCATGATCCGCATGTTCAACATCATTTGCACCAATGTCGAACCACCTTTGAGTAAAGTCTACCGCTTTGCTCAATTCGGTTGGTCCCTCAATTGGACACCCCCAAATGGTGCTAACAGTTCCATTTACAGTCATACCAGCGTCGTGCGCTTTTGGAATCCATTCCTCTGCCATAGCCCAGTATTCAGCCAATGAAAGACCCGAGTTTTTCCTTTGATGTGTTTCAGAAGTGGAGACCATCAACAAGATTCTATCAGGACCCCAGCCTTCTTTTTTAGCTTGAATAGCACGTTGGATCGCTCGTTCACGTATTGTTACTGCCGTTAGGCTAACATCATCAAGCATTCCGGCAACTTTTTTACTGCTTCGAATCCTTTTGAATAGGTCATCAGCATCCTTAAACTGGGGCATTCCTTTTGGATTTCCAAAATTTGTAACCTCAAGGTGCTTAACTCCAGCCTGGATCATTTCTTCCAATACCCATACCTTTGCATCTGTGGGTACAAATATCTCTTCATGTTGGAAACCGTCACGTACTGTAATGTCTCCAATTACAACTTTTTTTGGGTAATTCATATGTAATATTTTCGCGTTAGTTTGATAGTTTGCAATAGTTTTTATAATACTATTACAATGATGGTCAAATATAATAAAAAAACAACAAAAAGTCACATGATTATATAATGAATTTTCTTTCAATGCATTACAATAAGTAATAAGTTACCGAATACAAAAAATTATCAAATCAAATTACTGATTCGTTGATGTACAATTGTTCTTTTTATATGTGATTACTCTTTTATATATCCTCATTTTTCCTTAAACTTGCAAGAATATTATCTCGGCTGAAAATCAGCTGGTGTTCGTTATTAACCAAAAACGATTGTATTGTTTACACTAAAATCTAGAATCGATATAAACTCTGAGGAATTCCTTAATAATAAGAAGGAATTTGTGGGTCTGTTAGATGAGTATAAAGCTATCCTAAAAGCGAACACACAAGGAGGTTCTGAAAGGGCAGTTCACAAGCATAAAGAGCGAAATAAACTCCTTGCTAGGGAAAGAATCAATCTACTGGTGGATCCAAATACTCCATTTCTGGAATTATCTTCTCTGGCAGCCTATAACCAATATGATAATGGTTTTCCTTCCGCGGGAATTGTTACCGGAATTGGTGTAATAAATGGTCGTGAAACCATAATTATTGCCAATGATGCAACGGTTAAAGGTGGCACATATATGCAGTTTACTGTCAAGAAACACCTTAGGGCTCAGGAAATTGCAATGGAAAACCACCTTACATGTGTATACATGGTTGACTCTGGAGGAGCCTTTTTACCTGAGCAGGATACGGTTTTCCCTGATAGGGATCATTTTGGAAGGTTTTTTTACAATCAGGCTAGATTGTCAGCCATGGGAATTCCACAAATTGCTATTGTAATGGGATCATGCACTGCTGGTGGAGCCTATGTTCCAGCCATGAGCGATGAAACCATTATTGTAAAAAATCAGGGCACTATTTTTCTAGGCGGGCCTCCATTGGTTAAAGCTGCAACAGGAGAGGAAGTTACAGCTGAAGAACTTGGTGGTGCTGAAGTGCATACATCAATATCTGGTGTTGCCGATCATTTTGCTGAAAATGATACTCATGCAATTCAGATTTGTAGAAATATACTTGAGAATCCTGAATGCAGAGAGAAACAAAAGCTCAATACTGTAGCAATTGAGGAGCCATTATATGATCCTGCTGAACTATACGGAATTGCCCCTGTTGATTTACGAAAATTGGTAGATCCACGTGAGGTTATCATGCGTATGGTTGATGGAAGCAGATTTCAGGAATTTAAAGCTAAATACGCCACAACTGTGGTTACAGGTTTTGCATATATAATGGGATACCCTGTTGGAATAATTGCCAACTATGGCGTACTATTTTCTGAGTCAGCACTAAAAGTAACACACTTCATTGAACTTTGTACATCAAGAAAAATCCCATTGGTATTCCTACAGAATATTACAGGATTTATGGTTGGTAAAGAATTTGAACGTGGCGGTATTGCAAAAGATGGGGCCAAAATGGTTCATGCTGTTTCAAATGCCAATGTCCCCAAATTTACTGTGGTATTCGGTGGATCATTCGGAGCTGGGAACTATGGCATGGCTGGCCGTGCTTTTAACCCTAGATTGCTAATGATGTGGCCCAACGCAAAAATATCTGTAATGGGTGGAGAACAGGCTGCCAATGTGCTTGCTACCGTTAAACAAGATCAGTTACGTTCAATGGGTAAAGAGATGACTCAGAAAGAAATTGATGCCATGAAAAAGCCAATTCTCGAGAAATATGAAAGGGAGGGATCGGCTTATTACAGTACTTCGCGGCTTTGGGATGATGGAATTATTGACCCTGTCGACACCAGAAAAATTTTGGCAATGGGTATTGCAGCTTCCCTAAATCAAAAATTCCCTGAACAAAAATATGGGGTGTTTAGGATGTAGGTGGTGACTGGTGATTAGTCATTGGTCATTAGTCATTGGTCATTGGTGATTGGTGATTGGTGAATGGTGAAATTAATGTTATCTGTATTTTTATGAAGGATTATCAGACAATAGAAATTGAAAAAGGCATAACGACTTATATAAAGCTTAATCGTCCTGAGGTTCATAATGCTATGAATGAAACAATGATTGAGGAGCTTACCGATGCTTTTAATAAGATTCCACTTGACAATAAAGTAAGGTTGATTGTATTACGTGGTAATGGAAAATCATTTTGCGCTGGTGCTGATCTTAATTATATGAAAGGCATAGCAACCTTTGGTTATGATGAAAATTTCAAGGATGGAATGAGGCTTGCAAATCTTTTTAAGTCCATATACGAGTGTTCTATACCAACCATTGCTGTTGTTCATGGCGCAGCCTTTGGTGGTGCAAACGGACTTCTTGCTTCATGTGATATTGTTCTTGCTGAAGATAACACAACCTTTGCCTTTAGTGAAGTGAAACTTGGCATTGGTCCGGCAACAATTTCTCCTTTTGTAATTAAACGAATTGGTGAATTTAATGCCCGCGATCTAATGCTATCCGGAAGAAGGATCAAGGGCCCTGAAGCGGAAAAAACAGGGCTTATTAATAAATCACTGTCTGCTGAGCAAATTGAAAATGAATTAAATAAGTATATCACTGAGTTTAATAGCAGTGCTCCAAAGGCGGTTATGGCTACCAAAAATATAATAAATAAGATCACCAATTCAACTAGTGAAATGGATGATGAAATTAAATATACTGCATCCTGTATTGCTGATCTGCGCCAAGCTGATGAGGGACAGGAAGGCATGTCTTCATTTTTGGAGAAAAGAAAGCCCAAGTGGAAATTATAGTGAAGTGATGAATATCGGTTAATTGAAAAATTACAACCTGAAAAAATGTCGACAATGAAGTCTTTTAATAAAATCCTTATTGCAAATCGCGGTGAAATTGCCGTTCGAATTATTAAATCCGCAAAAAAGCTTGGTATAGCTACAGTTGCCATTTATTCTGAAGTCGACAGTGATTCATATCATGTTCGAATTGCAGATGAATCATATTGTATTGGTCAACAAGAATTAAGTGAAACTTACTTAAATATCGAGAAAATTATTGGGGTTGCCAAGAAATCGGGTAGTGATGCCATCCATCCGGGATATGGATTTTTATCAGAAAGTCCATTGTTGGTTGCCGCATGTGAAGATGCGGGAATAATATTTATCGGACCTAATACCAACGCCATAACCTTGATGGGTAACAAAATCGAGGCTCGAAAGTTTGTAAAGGAAACTGGAGTTCCTATGACAGAAGGAATTACCGGCGATCCTGATACTCTTCTAAAAAATGCACACACAATAAAATTTCCAATTCTTGTTAAGGCTGCAGCTGGTGGTGGTGGTAAGGGTATGAGGATTGTAATTGATCCCAAAGACCTTGCTGATGTTCTTGAATCAACTGCCCGAGAAGCCAAAAATTACTTTGGTGATGGCACAATTTACATTGAAAAATATATTGAAGAACCTCGCCATATTGAGTTTCAGGTTATAGGAGATAATTTTGGAAATGTTATTCATCTTTTTGAGAGGGAATGTACAATCCAGCGACGATATCAAAAGATAATTGAAGAATCACCATCACCAACTCTGACGCCAGAGGTCAGAATGGCAATGGGAAAAGCAGCCGTTGACATTGCCAAGGGTGTAGGATATAATAGTGTAGGAACCATCGAATTTTTAGTCGATAAAGATCTGAATTACTATTTTCTTGAGATGAACACAAGAATCCAAGTTGAACATCCTGTTACGGAAATGGTAACCGGCGTTGATTTGGTTGAAGAGCAAATATTGGTGGCCGCAAACAACAAACTAAGATTAGCACAGGAAGATATTGCTCAAAACGGTCATGCCATAGAAAGCAGAATTTATGCCGAAGATCCTTCAAATAATTTCTTGCCTTCACCGGGAGATATTTCTTTACTGGTATTCCCTGTGGGAGAAAATATTAGAATTGATACTTCAATCGATAAAGCAACTACAATTCAAAGCTTCTTTGACCCTATGATTAGCAAGCTAATTGTTTGGGGTAAAACAAGGGATGAGGCAATAGAATTAAGCATTCAAGCCTTAAAGAATTATATTATCCATGGTATTAAAACCAATATTACTTACCTTATTAATGTACTGGAACATAGTGCATTTACCACAAACAAACTATCTACTAAATTCTGTGATGAACATACTGATGATATTCTGCATCGTATCCATAAATCTAAGGATGAAATCGACATAAGAATCCCTCTTTCTGCTCTTTCCCTTTTTACCTTAAATGAAACCAATAATGCTCAAGAAAAGAGTATTTGGACGGAGATAGGATACTGGAGGAGTATTATGAATCTTGGCTTCAAAATAAATGATACAGATGAAGAACTTCTACTTGAAAAAGTTGAAGACCGCAGTTATCATTTTAGATATAATAACACCAAGTTTTCCGCTTTCTTAATTGAAAAAAACAAGGACTTTATAACATTCTCAATTGATGATGAACTGATTACATCATACATTTCCTCCGATAAACAAGGAAACTTTGAGTTAAGTATTTATGGCTCATTGCTTAGCATGAAGCGAAATGATTTATTGGCTAATGGAGATGGTATGTATGAGGATTCTGATAATCAGGAAGGAAGCCTTTTTGCACCTATGCCTGGTAAAGTTATAAAAGTTAATGTTAGCGAAGGTGATAAGGTTAAACGTGGGAGCATCCTCTTGGTTGTTGAAGCCATGAAAATGGAAAATAACATTGTCGCCTCACATGATGCAGTTGTTGAAAAAATAACTGTTAAAGAAGGTGATATGGTGGACACCGATATGCAGCTTGTGGTATTGGAAGATCTTGAAGAATAGTCCATTTACAGTTCCTTTATTCTATGTAAATAAAACAATATTTTTAACTGATCAAATCATGGTTTTTATTAACTTGCGGGGTTAATACCTTCACAACAATCTTAATAGAGAAACCATGAATTTTGAATTATCCGAAGAACAACAATTAATCCGAGAAACAGTTCGCGATTTTGCTGAACGTGAAATAAAACCCGTTGCTCAAGAATTAGATGAAAAAGCAGAATTTTCTAATGATCTAACTTCAAAAATTGGTGAGTTAGGATTATTTGGCATGAATATACCTGAGCAATATGGAGGTCAGGGACTGGACACCTTATCATATATTATAGCTGTTGAGGAGATAGCCAGAGTTGATGGCTCCCAGGCTGCAACTCTTGCAGCACATAATTCACTTGGGATAGCTCCATTACTGGATTATGGAAACGAAGAACAAAAAATGAAATACCTGCCTCAACTATGCACAGGACAAGCTCTTTGGAGTTTTGGATTAACAGAAGCAGGTGCAGGATCAGACTCCAGAGGAAGTAAAACTACAGCTGTTCTTGATGGTGATGAATGGGTCATTAACGGATCTAAAATATTCATAACAAACGCATCTGTTGACATAAGTGTTGGTTGCACTGTTCAAGCTGTTTCCGGTGAAAAGGATGGGAGAAAAATATTCACCACCGTAATTGTTGAAAAGGATACTCCAGGATTCAAACGTGTTCCAATGCATGGTAAAATGATGTGGAGAGCTTCTGATACTGCCGAATTATTTTTTGATGATGTTAGAGTCCCCAAAGAAAACCTTCTTGGTAAAATTGGTGAAGGATCTCATATTATGCTTCACACTCTGGATGGTGGCCGACTTTCCATTGGTGCAATGGGACTTGGATGTGCGCAAGGTGCTTTCGAAGCCGCTTTGGCTTATGCCAACGAGCGTAAACAATTTGGTAAACCCATCTCCAAGTTTCAAATTAATGCTTTCAAACTTGCCGATATGGCAATGAAAATTGAACTTGGCAGAAACCTCCTATATAAAGCATGCTGGCTGAAAGATAATGGTAAACCTTATAGCAAAGAAGCTGCAATGTCTAAATTGTATTGTTCAGAAATTGCAAAAGAAGTGGCCGATGAAGCAGTTCAGATTCATGGTGGATATGGATTAATGAAAGACTACGATGTGGAACGCTTTTATCGTGACCAAAGGTTATTACAAATTGGAGAAGGCACATCTGAAATCCAAAGATTGGTAATATCCAGATTAATAGGATGCTAACAGTATATTAACCAACTACCATAAACTAATGACAAAACTCTGGACACCAACTGA
>CALCGQ010000383.1 GCA_937901015.1 uncultured Bacteroidota bacterium
ATTCCTCCCTTAGCAATAACATAACTTAGTACAATGGACAATAAAACTATTCCTGCTATGACAGCAGGATGTTGCAGCTTTGCAGCCCCAGTTTTAGCTTTTATTGATTCAAACATCTGAGTTAAAAATAGTAATTTTTATTAATACTTTGGATTATTGAGTATTGAAATAATACATCATGCTATAAGAACCCCTTTAAAAAATCTATACCACCTTTAAAAATGTATCTTAACTTAATGTCAAGTTCTTTTTTAAGATAGTGTGAACCTATGAAAATACCTATTAGTGTAAATAAGATAGTAACTACAGCGACTAAGTCAAGAACTGTAATCATTGTAAAAATGGATGCTGTTTGCGCTAGCACTTCAGGGTCAGAATACCCAACAAAAAATAGATAACTTATTGAAAAACCGAGAACAATATAATAGAAACCGAAAACAACAATGGCATCACCTATAATATTTGAAAGGGTCATATAAATCACCTTAAAGAAATTTTGTTTTGGCATATTTATGCTATCCAAAGAAATTCCTATAAACCTATCCACGGGAAGAAGTAGGCCATATATACAAAATATCCTAAATATGCTGGCAGTTTCTTTGTATTCAGGACCTCCAAGAATTGTTACAAACTCTTCAGCAAACACAAATGAGAAAGCCATTATGGGAATAAGTATATATGTTAAACCACCGGCATTTTGATAGAAAATATCCATCACAAGTTTCTTATTTCCCTCAATACTAGCTTTCGATAATTTTGGGAATGCTGTCATCGCGAAACTTCTTACTGGTATTTCAATAATCTCTGTAAGTTTAAGTGGTATACTATAAAGAGCAACACCAGTAACACCAAGAAACGGACTTAGTCCGAGTATAAATGTATCGGCGCTACGCAGTAAATTGGATCCAATTAATGTCCCCGAGGTGTATTTGCCAAAATTTAATATTATCTTATTTGTTCTTTTTGTTGCATTAAAAATATGACGGATACCATCCCAATTTAAACCTGCTGCTATTAGTGAACTTGCAAGGTTGGTAGTTATATATGCATACATTATAACCATGATACCACCTCTGAAAATGAAATAGTTTAATACAAGAAATGTCATAAATGATCCAACATTTATTATCCTGATAATTAGCATATTGTCGAACCTCATTCGAGCCTGCAGCACAGACATTGAATTATTGAATGGTAAGTTTATTATAGCAACAAGAGGAAACCATGTGAAGAACAGAGAAAACCCAGATTCTTTAATACTACTCTCAAAAAATAGATTTACCACTACTACTAATACAATAAGGAGTAGGGTTGAGGCTCCATTGATAGCATAGTTCGATCCTAATAGTTGTTTTCCTTCGGTTTCATCAGCACCAGATAGAAACCTTACGATAGCTGTACGTGTTATACCAAAACGCAGCATATCTATGAAATTAAGCGTAGTGATAAAAAGCACCCATTCACCAAATTCTTCAGTGGGAAGGCTTCTAACAAGCACTATAAAGGAAAAGAATCCAAGAACAGCCACTAGACCATTATTGGCAAGTGATAGAAAATTATGGCTCTTGAATATTTTTGACAAAAAGTTTGCCACGATCTAGGCCTTTCTGTTGATGTTTATGCTATACCTAAATGGTTTCATCAGGATATGTTTGATCTTCCCTACGGTATCTGGTTTAGTCATCCTTGGAACATCTGAAAGTAGTTCGTCAAGATTATACAACTCAGTTTCATTAATAATTACCATTGGTTTGCTTGTTGCAACTGTTTCATAAGTGTCAAGGGCTGTTTTATCAGCTTTTGATATTGTACTGGCTGCATTTATAACATATAAGGACATATCAACTGATGCCACAAGTTTTAACGGGTAAGTATTGTAAACGATAGAAGGAAGCTCAATAAAAATATAATTGTAGGCTTTATTTTCTTTTCGCAAATATTTAACATTAATGAGTTGCTGAAGATTTTCGATATCAATAAAATTCTCATTAATTTTATATAGATAAGAATAGTTATAATCTTCTTGAACATCGCCTTCTTTTGCATAGTTCATATAGAGTACATTATCGCCAACTTCTCTAAGTCTATTAACAATCCTTTCTGTTAACAGAGATTTACCAACCTTATTTTGTGTGCTGTAGACCGCAATTACATATGGGTTTTCTCCTTTGTCGATTACATCTTGGGAGAGCCGCAGTTTTATGTTTTGTATTATTATGTCAATAAGCCTGCTGCTAATGAACATTAATTCGTTCGCTTTGCTTCGAGAGTTTAACCTTGGATAAGCTCCAGCAAGTTGCATTCCAGTTTGCTTTGCAACTCTTGAAGGATTCTTCATGGATGTATCGAAGTATTCCAGTAATAGAATGATAAAAGCAGTTAGGAAAAATCCAAATACTGCTGCTGCAAGAACAATTATTTTTGCTTTTGAAGGATTTGCAGATATGGGGAAGAATGGTTCATCAACAATTTTAAGATTTGTTGACATTTCTTCATTTTGCTGCTTCATCTTCGCAAGATTCAAGCTTCTCAATAATTCAAGATATGATGCTTCTGCAACTTTAATCTCACGTTCAATACGTTTTAGCATCGCACCCAATGGTGCAAATTTTTGATATGTTCTAACAAAATCAAGTTTTCTTCTTGCAAGTACAATCAATGCTGCTTTTGATTCTTCTTGTGCAATTGTGTTTTTTAACCATTCTTCAAGTAGGTTCTTGATCGGCAGGCCTTGTGCAGAGTGACTATATAAGTATAGTTGATCAACATAAAACTTAATGTTATTTCTAAGTTCATGCTGCCTTCCTCTTAACATGGCGAGTTGTTCGGTAACCCTATCATCATAATCTGAAGCTAATTCATTAATGATTATGCTTTCGGTAACCTTACTTAATTCTTTTTTCATCTGGTTAATC
>CALCGQ010000384.1 GCA_937901015.1 uncultured Bacteroidota bacterium
AATTGGCTACTATTCGAAACAGGGATATTGGTTTTATATTTCAATCGCACCACCTTTTTCCTCAACTCAATGTTATGGAAAATATCCTTGTACCAACCATTCCAATTAAAGACAAAGAATACCGTAAAAAAGCACTTGAAAGAGCAAAGTTACTAATTGATAAAGTTGGTTTATCTGATAAAATAAACCAGCTACCTGGAGAGCTATCAGGTGGTGAATGTCAGAGGGTTGCCGTTATACGCGCTTTGATAAACAATCCAAAACTCATCCTTGCAGATGAACCCACCGGCTCATTGGATGAGAAATCAGCAG
Source organism: uncultured Bacteroidota bacterium (assembly GCA_937901015.1). Lineage (GTDB taxonomy): Bacteria > Bacteroidota > Bacteroidia > Bacteroidales > F082. The sequence continues at coordinate 313 of CALCGQ010000384.1, forward strand.
AAGATATAGGAAAACTACTTTCAGAGATTAATCTAGCAGATAAGGTAGCCATGATTGTAGTTACTCATTCAATGAAACTAGCTAACACTATTGGGAATATCCACAGCTTAATCAATGGAAAAATAACAAGACCCAATGAATAATTTCAAATTCATATTAAGGAGTCTTAAGTATTTCAAAACTCAGCACATTGGTGTACTGTTGGCGATAATTATTAGTACAGCTGTACTAACTGGAGCTCTTATTATTGGTGATTCTGTTAAAGGTTCACTAAAAAATCTTGTGGAACTACGTCTTGGTAATATTGAGAATGTCCTACTTACCGGAGATCGCTTTATTACCGATGAACTCTCAAGTAAAATTGCAAATGAACTTGGTATCAAGACTGCCTCCATGATAATGTTGGACGCAATCTCGGTGGCTCCAGAAAGCCAAACGCGAATTAATAAAGTCCAGTTAATTGGAATTGATCATGATTTTTGGAATCTATCCAATATTACAATGCCTGATATAAAAGGTAACCAGGTAGTTATTTCCAGCAACCTGTCACAAAGATTAGATCTTCAGGTTGATGATGAGTTCTTATTGAGAGTTAAAAATGCTGATGTAGTGCCACTTAATGCACCATTTACAGATGATAAGGAACAAACAATAGCCATTAGAGTTAAGGTCATAAAGATTGCTAACAATGAAGAGTTGGGCAGATTTAGTTTGAGAAATGATCAAAAAGCACCTTACAATGTTTTCATAAACAGAAGCTACTTATCAAAGAAATTAGATATTCCCGGTTTGTCCAATGTTCTAATAACAAATAATGAAGCTAACATCAGTATCGATAAATTAAACCAAGTTCTAAAATCAAACTTCTCGATTGAAGATGCTGGATTACAAATAAAAAATCTTGATAAATCCCCATATACTGACATAAGCTCTTCCAGAATATTTATTGATAACAATATTCCAAAGATTTTCAAGGATCGATCAATACCACACCAGAATATCCTTACTTATTTTGTTAACAGTTTCAAAACTAAAGAAAAAGATACTCCTTATTCATTTATATCGGCAGTTCCTAGTGGGTATTTAGATATAGATATCAAAGAAAATAGTACCATAGTCAATTCATGGTTAGCTGAAGATTTGGACCTTAAAATTGGTGACTCACTGAACCTTAATTATTTCATTGTTGGTCCTCTAAGAACATTAGAGGAACGAATACATAGCTTTATTGTTCAAGATATAATATCGGTAGTTGAATTAGAAAACAACCGAACACTTATGCCCGATTTTCCGGGACTTTCCGATGCCGAGAGTTGTGGTGATTGGGATGCCGGAATACCCATCGACATGAAGAGTATTCGAGATAAAGATGAAGAATACTGGAATAACTATAAGGGGACTCCTAAGGCATTTATTTCTTTGGATACAGGATTAAAGCTTTGGAAAAATGAGTTTGGTGATTATACAACTATCAGGTTCAACAACAGCCAGATAGATAGTGCTTCAATAGTCCAGTATATAACCTCAAACCTTGACCCCAAAGATCTAGGAATGAGTTTTAGAAATGTTAGAAGCACTGGCAATAATGCTGCTTCCAATGGAGTGGATTTCGGAGAGTTATTTCTAAGTCTTAGCTTTTTTATAATTCTATCAGCGATAATACTAACAATTCTGGTAACCAGCTTAAACCTTCAAAGCAGAATGAGTGAAGTTGGAATCCTCAGCAGTTTAGGGATTACCAGAAATCAAATAATTAAACTACGTTTTACGGAGTATTCGATAATAATTATTGTAGGATCAGTGATTGGAGGTTTATTCGGAATACTCTATAACTATTTAGTATTGATAGGTTTAAACTCCATATGGAATGATGCAATTCATGCTGATAATATAATAATGAAGGTTGTCCCTTCAACGATAATGATAGGTATTACTATCGGTATAATAACATCATCACTCTCTATCTATATTACAACTGTTAGGATGCTTAGAAGATCAGGCAAAAACCTGATAAGTAAACAACAAAAATTGAAGAAAAAAGGGAATCTTATTTTTCAATGGATTCTTGCCTTAATGGCAACTTTCTTTTCCATTGCAATTGCAGTTTATTCAATAATTGAAAAATCAACACTTTCTTCTTCAACGATACTAACAGCTGGGTTTGTTTTTATGGTAGGAAGTATAATGCTTATGAAACTTATCATTGGAAAACGAAGCAATAATCCAAATAGGATACTTAGTCTAAACCAACTTGTAAGTAAAAATATTGCCAGAAATGCCGGAAGAAGTATAACCGTTGTATCGTTATTGGCGATTGGATCTTTTACGATAATAGTAACTGGATCGAATCGATTAACGTTTTCAGGAACTGAATTACAGAAAAACTCTGGTACAGGAGGATTCAAATATTGGGTTGAAAGTACAATACCTATTTTAAAGAAATTAAACAGTGAGAATGGAAGGTCATACTATGGATTAGATGAAGGATTTCTAAAGGATATAAACTTTGTACAAATATCAAGTATAGAAGGTGATGATGCAAGCTGCCTGAACTTAAACCAGGTTCAAAACCCTCAGATAATGGGTGTATCTCCTAATTTATTCGATAGCCTAAATGCATTTTCATTTGCTACCATTATGGAGGAAACTGATTCACCATGGCTCACGCTCAATGACAATCTTGGACCAAATATTATTCCTGCAATAGCTGATCAAACTGTAATTCAATGGGGATTAATAAAGTCCATTGGAGATACTCTAACATATACAAATGAAGCTGGTGAGAATATTTTTCTAGTGCTAGTTGGAGGGCTAACTCCATCAATATTTCAGGGAAATATACTAATCTCGCAGAAACATCTAATTGAAAATTTCCCATCATCGGCAGGTTCAAAAATAATGCTAGTTAATTCACCTGAAGAGCACTCTGATAAATTACAACTGCTATTAAATGAGTATTTTAAGGATTTTGGATTAGAAATAACATCAGCACCTCAACGACTAAAAGACTTCTATTCTGTCACAAATACATATCTTACAATATTTATGATATTAGGTGGGTTAGGAGTTATTCTTGGCACCTTAGGCTTAGGAATCGTAATAATCAGAAATTTGGTTGATAGAAAACATGAAATCAACACTTACTTTGCTCTTGGCTTCAATAAAAGACAAATAAAAAAGGTCATACTAATTGAGAATTTGATCCTGCTTTTTTCAGGAATAATAATTGGAGTTGTTGCAGCATTAATTGCAATTATACCATCTCTTGTTTCACAATCATACAATATTCCTGGGCATTTCATTTATTTGATTCTAATAATCGTGACATTAAATGGTTTATTCTGGATCTATGTGCCAACAAATATATTTTTTAACCAAAAAAGAGCATACAACCTTGGTATGGAGAAATAATCCACATTAATTTTATTCGACATATTGTCCAATTTATAGTGAAGAATAACTGGTTGGTAGATTATTCCTAATTAACTAACATACAAGTCATTTATCAATCTTCCTTTTTAGTATTTTTAAACACTCAATCAAACTAAATAGATAAATAGTTCTTATCTTAAAACTACATCCTTAATTGGATTCCTGCTTTTTCTAAATTATTAATACAATCTAAATATGTACAAAAAACTCAACCTAATTGGCCTAATATTATTGTTGGTGACATCAACACTAATGGGATTTGGTCAGAATATAGCCAATGAAGAATGGAATCAATTTCGAGGGCCCGACAGAAATGGAATTTCCACGGATAATATTACCAATTCAGATTGTAACGGCAATAATCTGGAATTAATTTGGAAACAGGAAATTGGCTCCGGATTCTCAGAATTACTGATCTCTAAAGGTATTATCTACACTATGATTAGTGAAAAAACAGATAGTCTTCAGGGGTATGAGTATATAGCCGCTTTCAATGAAAGAGATGGTAAAGAATTATGGAGAACCAAAGTTGACTCAATTTATATTGATGAAGATGGATGGGGTGATGGACCTAGATCAACACCAATAATTGATTCTGAAAATATCTATAGCTTAAGTGGCCATGGCAAACTCAGTGCTAACTCCAAAAAGGATGGCAAGTTAATTTGGCAGGTAGACTTTGTAGTTGATTTTGGTAGTACTACGCCAAGATGGGGATTTGCCTCTTCACCGATCATAGTTGACAACAAGCTAATAATGGAAGTGGGAGGAACTGAATCCAGGGCGTTTATGGCTTTCAACAAATCTGATGGTAGCATTATATGGAGTGATGGTGCAGGTAATGCATCTCATGATTCTCCACTTAAGGTTACCATAGGTGGGCAGGAACAAATTCTATTTGCAAATGGCTCAAAATTATATTCTTACAGTTCTGATGGCGACACACTTTGGACCTACAATATGCCATTCAGAGGAGCTACAGCAATGCCTGTATTAATTCAAGATAATAAGATATTTGTTTCAGCAGTTCGTAACCCAGGGTTTTTCATTGTGCAAATATCTAACAATAAGGTAACGGAGTTACTCACAGGTAGCAGTATGAAAAACGATTATAGTTCATGTGTTTACCACAATGGCTATATCTATGGATACCATGTAGCTGCAGTAAGATGTATAAGTGCAGAAACTGGTGAGGTTAAGTGGACAAAACGAGGTTTTGGAAAAGGTTCCCTAATGCTTGTTGATGACAAACTAGTTGTATTATCCGATAAAGGCAAACTAGTCATTGTTGATGCTAATCCAGAATTATACAGTGAATTGGCAACTGTGCAAGCATTGGAAGGTAAATCATGGACAGCACCATCTTTCCTTAAGGGGAAAATATATGTAAGAAACCTTACCGGTTTTGCGTGCTACAAGATTAAATAACCATAGAACTAATACCAAATTACTATGAAGCTAATAACAAAATATATAATACTGACACTTATTCTAACTGGAGCTTATGGTACCGCCTTGTGTCAGGAACTAGACGAAATAATCCAGCTACATTTAAAGGCTCATGGAGATCTTACAAAATGGGATGAAGTTGAATCAATGAAGATAACTGGCTTATTCACTGCATTTAGTGAGGAAGATGACTTTATGGCCATAAAAACTAAAGATGGAAGTTACTACAGTGAATTAGCATTGGGTAAAGCTGATGTTATTGAGGGATTTAATGGAACATCTGGCTGGACAATTGATCCATGGTTTGAAATACTCTATCCACGTGAACTCAACAGGGACGAGCGTAATGTCTTTAAGCAAAAGGCTGAATTCTTTACACCTTTTTACAACTACAAAGAAAAAGGAATAGAGATAGAATTAATTGGAAAAACTAATATTGACGGAATTGAAGTATTTGAGATAAAACTGACCAGGCCTAGCCGTTATAAGGAAACATGGTTTCTAAGGGCTGATAACTATCTTGAATATAAGTATACATCCAGATGGGTAGATTTTACCTATGGTGTACCTTCAGAAACCTATTTTGATGATTTCAGAGATTTCGATGGAATGATCATACCTTGTTTTGTTGAACGCACATTTTCCCAAAGAGACAGAATGTTAATCATTGAAGATATTGAGTTCAATGTTGAAGTAGACCCAAATATTTTCGTCATGCCACGGAGTAAGGAAATTGAAGATATTGAGTTTATGGTAGGTGAATGGAATGTTGCAGTTAAAGCTTTCTACAGTAGGGGTAATTTGTGGTACAAAGTAGATAGCACCGAATCCATTATCCAATTTGAGTCAACAAACCTAATAAGCGAAAAGATTTCATTTAGTAACTCATTTGTGCAGTCAACAATTAACAATTTCACATTCAATTCAAATAACAACAATTATAGAATATCATCATATGATGGAATAACCTCTAACATTAATCTTTTTGATGGATATAAAACCGATACCACATTTATAATCGAAAATGCTCAAATTGGTTGTGACTCTACTTTTAGTTTGAATTCACGAATTTCCTATGGGAATATTACTGTTGATACATTCGAAGCTGAAATATCACAGTCTAACGATAATGGAGAAACATGGAATTCCAGTTTGAAGCTAAAGTATTATCGTAAGAAAGAGGAATAAAAAACAACTTTCAAAAACGTCATTACGAGACCCAACACCCATTAAAAGGGGTGCACATAGTGTAAGGACAATATCAAACTAGAACCTTTATGAATTACAAATAGTAATTTTGATGATTAATTATATGTATGAATATATCCCTATTAGATACTTTGTGCAATTCTTAGTGTGACTTTGTGGTTAAACATAAATTGCATTTTACCACAAAGCTTCACAAAGTACTCACAAAGAAACCCACAAAATAGACAAAGCTGATTTTATCCGGAACAAATTAAGGCACAGACACATACTAATCACTGTCATTGACAGGAAGAATGATTGAAGCAATATCTTTACACCAGATTACCGTCCACGGCACGCTATAACTTAGATTGTATATAGCTTAACATAACGATGTTACTATGGATCAAAGGGAATTAGTATTATTAAAGAATTCAGCATGATCTATTTTTCCATTAACCCCTAATCATGCCTCAACGATTCCACAGGATCTTGCTCAGCAGCTTTACGAGCAGGCAGCCATCCAAAAATTATTCCCACAGATGCAGCAACACCAAAGGAGAGTATTATCGATCCAAAGGAAACAATAGTATTTATATCCGTTGATGCAGATATAACCTTAGCCATTATTACACCTAGTAGTATTCCAATCAATCCACCTGTAATACTAATAAATGTAGCTTCGGCAAGGAATTGAAATACAATATCTTTTTTGGTTGCACCTATTGCCCGCCTTACTCCTATTTCACGAATTCGTTCCATAACGGATGCCAACATAATATTCATAATTCCAATACCTCCTACTATAAGTGATATTCCAGCAATGGCACCAAGAACTATATTAAAGATATCTTTTGTCTTTTGCTCCTGTTTCAATAATAATTCAGGAATGGTAATATCAAAATCATCAACTCCCAAATGTCTTCGATTTAATATATGACGTATTGCTTCAACAGTTGCTGTTAGCTGATCACTTTCCTTAACCTGAACAACAATTTTATTCAACTGATTGTCGGTTTCACCCGACCCTTCTGATCCGGATGTCATAACAACACTATTTCCAAAAAAGAACATCTCGCCACCGCCTCCCATTAAGGAAGATTGAGCCACCAATGATCTATCCTTATATCTTAACAATATTGTTTTTATGGGTATATAAACATTTCTATTATAGCTACTAACACCTAGTTCTTCAGCTTTCTTACTCACAGCAACACCTTGAAGAACACCAATCACTTTCAACCATATACTACCACATTTCAATTGCTTACCTATGGGGTCAGTCTTTGGGAACAATTTTGCAACAACCTCTGGTCCAATAACACATACCGGTGAACCAAGTTCCATTTGTTCATCATTAAAGAAACTGCCTTTTTTAAGTTGATGGTTAAACAGGGAAAAGTAATCGGATGTAACCCCACTTAATTTGGCTGTTAGCTTCTTACCATCTCGCAAAGCTGGTGTTGTGTAGAATATTTCCGGACTTACCTTCTCAACAGTTGGAAGAGATTCAATTATATTGTTAGCATCCTTGAGAGTTAATCCGGGAGAAAACTTCTTACTCATTTCCTTGGAATCCTCATCCTCCCCATCAGTAGCCTCATTATTGGAACTGTTATCCTTAGGGGTGATTATTATATTATTTAACCCAACCAATTTAATCTGTTCAAGTATCTCTTGTCGTGCACCATTACCAATTGCTAACATGGCAATAACAGCTGCAACTCCAAAAATAATTCCAAGAGCAGTTAATATTGATCTGAATTTATTGGTAAAAACTGCCTCAAGTGAGATTGTAAGTATTAAGAAATATCTTTCCATCGGGTATTAGTTATGGTTATTACCTATTTATTTATATTTCCACCTCTACCCTTTTTTCTCTTACCATCCTTTTTTGAAGGCTTTTCCTTTTCTTCTGTCTTAGTCTCTTCAATGGCAATTGGATTGTATTTCTTAACTATTTCAGGATCTAATAGTTCCATAGACCATTCATCAGCACCTTCAGGAGCAATCATATATACCTCATCACCTTCTTCCAGCCCCTCATAAATAGTTATACTTGTTTCATTGGTTTTACCAGGAATAACTTGTTTACGACCACTTGGGGTATATACAAAGTTCACGGTATCAATAATATTTACACATTCAATTGGCAAGAAAAGTACTGAATCAATAATTTCAGTAATAATACTGTTTTTAGTAGTCATTGAAGGTCGGAGTATTGAATCAAATCCATCTATTTGAATCATAACCTCAAATACCTTAGCATTTGAATTACGCATTTGTTCACCCATGTTGGCAACCTCATGAACTATTCCAGTGAAGCTCTTATCTGGAAAAGCATCAACTTCAACAATAGCTTTTTGACCATCCTGAACATGGCTTATATCAATTTCATTAACGTATGTCCGAGAATTCATGGCACTAAGGTTTGGTAATGTTGCTACAACGTTTTCCCACATACTTATTTGAGCACCAACCCCTTGCTTTTTACCACTCCAGTCACGTTTATAATTAACCATACCAGATTTTGGTGCAACAACAACAAATTCTTTTTTCAAATCATTGTATTCTGTTAACACTCTCCGGGTTTTTTGAAGTTTTGTAGCAACCTCTTTCATATCCGCATTGGCCTTTTGATGCTTAATCTCATAGTTTTCAATATTCTGATTAAGCGCTCTTTGTGTCTTTTCAAAATCTATTTTAACCTGGCGTTGAGTTGCAGGTGGCTCATAAAGTGACTGATCCACAACAATTTGTTTCTCTTCCAACGTAAATTCTAAATTAATAAGCTCATCTCTGGCAGCCCTAAGGGTAAGTGTGGTGTCAAGCTGAGTTTGAACAAATTGAGTTTCAAGCTTCTCTACTTCTAACTCCTGATCGGTAATTTTATTCTGCAAATCACTACGGTCTAAAGTTGCAACCCATTGTCCAGAATCAACCACCGTGCCATCAGGTACAATATCCTCAATCATATATCTGTGAATCCTAGCATTTCTAAGAGAATTAGCATTTGGGCCCTTGATATTCTCACTACTTCTGGCTTCTAATTCACCAGTTGTAGTAACATCAATAACAAAAGTTCCTTTTTGGACTTCAACTATTATGGTATTTGAAGATTCAACAGAAGAGGATGAAAAGTACCAAATTAGTGAAACTAATACCACAAATGATACTCCTAGTATTATTGCATTTTTGCGACTCATAATTGTTCATTTTAAAAATGTAAAATTAAGAAATAGTTCTTGTTATCCTGATATGAAAAATTATAAAAGATAAAAGTTTCAAGATTGGTAAAATCTATACAGGTGAACACCCCAATAAACTCCAATAAAAAACCCCGAAAGTTGCCTTCCGGGGTTTTAAATATATTTTGTTTGGTATTACTATCCTAATACAATTGATTGTAAATAATAAACACCTGCTCCAGCAAGGTAACCCGCTAAGGCAAGCAAGCTAATTTTCTTCATATACCAAATGAAATCAATCTTTTCAAGTCCCATGGCAGCTACTCCAGCAGCTGAACCAATAATAAGTATACTACCACCTGTACCAGCACAATATGCTAGGAACTCCCAGAATTTTCCATCTACTACAAAGTCTGCCATAAATCCAACTGTACCAGCTTCAGCAATCGGATACATACCCATAGCTCCGGCAACTAAAGGCACATTATCAACAATTGCTGAAAGTACACCAATAACAAGGTTTATTGCATAAATATTTTGCATGTTTTCATATAGCCATTCTGATAAAACATTTAAATGACCAACTGATTGAAGGGCTGCTACAGCAGATAAGATACCTAAGAAAAATAAAATTGTAGGAACATCTACTTTTTTTAAGATTCCAATAACGGTAAGCTTTCGTTTATCTTCAAGAGGCTTATTTCTGTGCATAATTTCAGTTGTAAGCCAAATAACACCTAAGCCAAATAACATACCTAAATATGGAGGTAAATGTGTAACAGTTTTAAAAACAGGCACAAATAATAATGCACTAACACCCATAATTAAAAGTAGTTTTCTTTCTCCAGGAGTAGTGAAATCATCTCTTTCCGAGCTATCAAGTACTGGTCTTTCCACTTCTCCTTTTAATGTAAATGTTACAATTAACAGAGGAACTATCATGGTTACTAAACTAGGGAGTATTACATAGGTAATGATATTGACAGCTGTAATTTGTCCACCAATCCACAACATAATTGTTGTTACATCGCCAATTGGAGACCATGCACCGCCAGCATTTGCTGCCAGAACAACCATTGAAGCAAAGAACCATCTTGTTTTTTGATCATCAATAAGCTTTCTCAGAAGGGCAACCATCACAATTGTAGTGGTTAGATTATCTAATGTAGCTGACATAAAGAAAGTTAGAATACTAAGTATCCATAATAATTTAACTTTATTAGTTGTTTTTATTTTATCAGTAATTAATTTAAATCCCTGATGCTGATCAACAGTCTCTACAATGGTCATAGCTCCAAGTAGGAAAAATAGGATTTCTGCTATTTCAACCAAGTGATGCTCAAGTTCGTGTTTTATGAAATGAGACACATGACTGGCACTATCAACAGTACCTTCCCATGCTCTGTTGTAAAAAGCATCATCTACATTGGGCTTAATGAAATTAAGTACGTCTTGTGCTTTTGCTACCGCAACTCCCCATGAAGGACTTAATCCAAGTTCCAACAAACCAGTTGCGTTTAGAGCGTATAAAGCCCATAAGATAGTACCTGTTAACAATGCTGAAGCAGCCTTGTCAATCTTTAACGGATGTTCAAGAGCAATCATAGCATACCCTAGAACAAAAATTACTAACATTAATATAAACATCTCTACATATTTTTAAATTACGGGCGCAAAAGTAGAGAATCAATCTGATACTATATATTATAAATATGTAAATATCTGGATATAACTACATATTTATAGCCTTTCTAAATAACAACCACAGGATTAATACTAAATATCGCAGAGTTATCAAATGGAATATTCTTATCCTACCCAATTGTTACACCCTGACTAAGTGAGCATTACAGAATAATGATGATTAATAAAAATGGTCGCTACTAATTTTTATTAGTACCTGTTTTGGGTTTAAAACCTGATTGTTTATTCTTCCTATCTTCGATAATACGACGAAGGTCATCAATTTCAAAATCGAACCGTTGAGCCATTTCACTAATGGTATATTTTTTTCCTATTCCTTTTTTTATTCCAAGTTGTGTCCTTAGATAGGGTTCACCAATATTATTAGTCTTTGCTATTTCCATCAATGTCATAGATGTGTCAATTACAGCAACGAAAGCTTCATTTTGACCTTTGCCTTTATCTGATGGGTCCGTGCTACATGCAACCACAATGGCAACAAATGAAAACAAAATCAATATATTCTTTAATGACATAACTATTATTTGTTTAGATGCTATAATAACATCAGGTTAGATCTATAGGCTTGCAAAATTATAAAAACGTAACTAATAACCAATTATACTCTTTATTAATCATTGTATACCGAGTAGAATTCATGAATACATTTTTCTTACTTTTGCCACGTACTAAACGTTATTGAGTTGAAGTTATTATTATTTGATTTTGGTGCTGGAGAGATAATGCTGGTTGTACTGGCTGTTCTCCTTGTTTTTGGCCCTGGGAAGATTCCTGAAATTGCCAGAAACTTGGGGAAATTTATCAATGAAATTAAACGAGCATCGGAAGATATTAAAACGGAGATAAACCGTGAGGCTGATAGGATTGACCGTGACAAGAGGTTGGATGAATATAAAGCTTCGTTGAAAGATGAATTGGAAAGTCCAAACGATAAATCTGAAAACCTATCTCAATAAAATATTAAGAATAGCGTTATTGAATGTGAATTATTGTTGTGATTATTATGGAAACATGGACAATATCAGGTATTTTTCAAGATTGTATAATTACAACTAACAAATGCAATAATAAAATGTCATCCTAATGAATAAGTTGTTTTCAATTATATTGATCTTTGGTTTTTTAATTGCGATGCCCACTGCAATGAATGCTCAAAGAAACCCTGCAAAAAGTGCCGATGAAGCATTCTCGAAGCAACAGTACTCATTGGCCATTGATAAATATAAAAAAGCATATACAAAAGTTAAAAAGAACAAAGAGGAGAGGAACAGAATCACTGCTCAGCTTGCTGAATGTTATCGATTAACAGGAAATTACAAACGTGCTGTAGCATCTTATAAAAGACTCATAAAGAATGAATTTGATAAGCGTAATCCTGAGATAATTCTGCATTATGCTAATATGCTCAAAATAACTGGCAATTATGAAGAAGCCATAAATCAGTATAATACTTATGCTGAAAGAGCTCCCGAAGATGTCCGTGGTAGGAAGGGTGCTGAAACAACGGCACTTATTGAACAATGGATCGAAAACCCTTCCAAATATGAAGTAACAAACATTAAGAAAATTAATTCCAGAGAAGCTGATTTTGCACCTTCTTATACAACAGATAATTATAATGAAATTGTATTCACCTCAACACGTGAAGGTGCTACCGGTAAAGAAACAGATAATTGGACTGATCAAAATTTTAGTGACCTCTTTATAGCTAAAATTGACCGTAAAGATGAATGGTCTGAGCCCGTACTCTTCGATGCTACTGAGAGTATTAACAGTAATGCCAATGAGGGTGCTGCAGTTTTTAATGCTAAGTTTAACACAATCTATTTCACACGTTGTCCCAATGACCAACAAAAAGAATCAGGTTGCCAGATCTATAAATCGAAACGTACTGGAAGAACCTGGGGAGAACCCGATATGGTTGAAATATCAGGAATAGATACACTCTCAACAGTTGGTCAGCCAACTATTAGTGAAGGTGAACTGGTTATTTATTTTTCTGCAAACAGACGTAATGGTCTTGGAGGTAAAGATATATGGGTAGCATTCAGGGATTCAAAATCTGATGCATTTGGACGTCCAATGAATTTGGGTGATGTAATTAATACACCAGGAGATGAAATGTTTCCATTTTTAAGAAATGACACTACTTTGTTTTTTGCTTCCGATGGACATGGTGGTATGGGAGGACTTGATATTTTTGTAACAACCATCGATACTTCTGGTAGCTGGGGTGAACCAAAAAACCTTAAATATCCCATCAATTCTACATTTGATGATTTTGGGATTGTTTTCCATCCAACTGATGAATATGGATTTCTTAGTTCAAATAGAAAAGGTACTAGAGGTATGGAGGACATTTGGTATTTCATAGAGCCACCATTATTATTTTCTTTATCTGGAACAATTCGTGATGATAGAACCCTTATGTCAATGCCCGATGTTAATGTTCAGCTAGTTGGATCAACTGGGCTATCAGTAACAACTCGTACAAATGATGAAGGTTTCTATAGCTTTGGAGAAAGTCAGTTGGAGCCCAATACAATGTATGAAGTTCTCGTTGCAAAACCGAACTACTTTAATGAAAAAGGAACATTCACAACTGTTGGTGTTGAATTTAGCAAAGAGTTCGTAAAAGACTTTAATCTACGCCCTATTCCTGCAGAGCCAATAGAATTACCTGAGATTCTCTATGATCTAGCTAAATGGGAATTAAAACCGCAATATCAGGATTCTCTTCAAGGACTTATTCAAACTTTACGCGATAATCCAAATATAGTTGTGGAATTGGCAGCTCATACCGATGCACGTGATAGCGACGAAAGAAATGATGTACTGTCACAACGTCGTGCACAATCAGTTGTTGACTACCTTATTATCAGAGGAATCGAGCCAGCAAGACTTGTTGCAAAAGGATATGGAGAGAGAATTCCTTTATCACTTAAAAAGGATATTATCCGTGATGGCTTTCCATTCACAGAAGGTACAACAATGGATGAAGCTTTCATTGAATCATTAACTAACAACAGCGAAAAAGAAGCAGCTCATCAGCTAAACCGTAGAACAGAATTCAGAGTATTAAGAAAAGATTACGTTCCTTCGTCAACAAACATTGATCTTGCTACAATTAATATAGCGATCAATCCTGAAGATAATGCCATAGTGTTTACTGAGGCGCCCGGAACCGGAACCTATATTTCCATCTGTATAATTAATGGATACAATGAAGAGTTTGCATTCGATCGTAGTTCTGACCCTATGATATCACTTGATAAAGCAATGGATTTATTAAAATGGGGTGCTATAAGTAAAGAAGACTTTGAAGGTGACCCTGAAAGGGTACTCGCTAACAACACAATTGCTGATAAATCTTATGTTACCATAAAGGAGATTAACATTGCTAATCAGAAAGTTGAGAATATTAAGGTACAGGTAAGGCATAAGCTTAACTACGGTTTGGTATTCGGAGACAGGTTAATGAAGCAATTCGGTAAGTATTCCTATAATGTTAAAACTCATAAATTAACTATTGAGTAATATCTGTGATTTAACAATCTTCTAATGACTAATCTCCAATGACTAATCACCAATGACTAATGAGTAATAACCAATCAAGATATATGCAACGAGGTGTAAGTGCCTCCAAAGAAGATGTGCATGCAGCTATTGCCAACTTGGATAAGGGTATTTTTCCAAATGCCTTTTGCAAAGTAATTCCTGACATATTAGGTGGAGATGCTGATTATTGCAATATAATGCACGCTGATGGTGCTGGAACAAAATCATCTTTAGCATACATGTATTGGAAAGAAACTGGTAATCTAGATGTATGGAGAGGTATTGCTCAGGATGCCATTGTAATGAATCTTGATGATCTACTTTGTGTAGGAGTGATTGATGATATACTGTTATCATCAACTATTGGAAGAAATAAAAACCTAATTCCAGGAAGTGTAATTGGAGCCGTTATTAATGGAACTGAAGAGTTTCTTGAGAATATGAGATCCCTTGGAATTGGAATTTATCTAACCGGAGGTGAAACTGCCGATGTGGGTGATCTCGTACGCACAATGATCGTTGATTCTACTGTTACTGCCAGAATTAAACGTAAGGATGTTATTGAGACAAATATCCAACCTGGCGATGTTATTGTAGGACTATCATCCTATGGTAAAGCTACCTACGAAGATACATACAATGGTGGCATGGGTAGTAATGGACTTACTTCAGCTCGACACGATGTTTTTGGTAAGGAACTGGCAGTTAGGTATCCTGACAGTTTTGATCCTATCGTACCAAGTGATCTGGTATATTCGGGCAATATGAAACTAACTCAACCAAGTGAAGTAGAAGGTATTGATGTTGGTAGTTTGGTCCTCTCTCCTACCAGGACATATGCACCAGTGATAAAAGTTATACTCGACCGATTCCGTGATCAAGTCAATGGAATTATTCATTGTTCAGGAGGAGCCCAAACTAAAGTTCTTCATTTTATTGAGAACCTTCATATCATAAAGAACAATATGTTTCCCATCCCTCCATTATTTAAGCTTATCCAAGAACAATCAGGCACAAGTTGGGAAGAAATGTATAAAGTCTTCAATATGGGACATAGGATGGAGTTATATGTACCTGAAAATATTAGCAAAGATATTATTGAAATATCACAATCCTTTAATATTGATGCTAAAATTATTGGAAGAGTTAGTCAATCTGACAAAAAGCGACTTACCATTGATTCAGAATTTGGTCTATTTGAATACTAATTTATCGTAAGTGCATTAAAACATGTCTCTTTTCTGAAGATTAATCAATCTTTTATATTTAACAGCAAACTTTTTTAATAATTTTAACGTCTATATATTAAATATGGACTTTATGAATTATTTTAAATATATATCTCATTTTATATTATTTACACTGATAACTACATCTACATTTCTTGTGGGGCAGAAATCAAACTATAATATAGAGCTAACTAAACAAGATTCAATTTATTCTGCTAATCTACCTATACTAAAGGTACCAGAAGGTTATAATAAACGCATTGCCTTACCATCTGAGTTAGACAATTCGATTCTTCCATTTATGAGGCCAGCCTTTAACCAACAAGGCTATTGGAACTGTGGTCAGTGTGCAGGTGTTGCATATAATTTTACATATGAAATAAACTTGGCTCGTGGAGTAATTGGTGATTGGATAGTAAACCAATACTCACAAAACTTTACCTACAATTTCATGAATAGGGCCGGTGATTATGGAGTAAGCTATTTCAATAGTTTTGAAGCTATAAAAGCCTGTGGAAATCCAAATTTGGAAGACTATGGTGGAATGTACAACGTTTTGGGAAAAGGATGGAAATCAAGTTATTCATTGTATGAAAACGCAATGAGGAATAGGATAGTTGATGTATATGCCATTGATGTTAGTACTCCTGAAGGTTTAGAAACCCTAAAATACTGGTTACTTGACCACATGAATGGTTCTGAATATGGTGGTCTAGCAAATTTCTATTTTGGTTGGGGTTTCTCAAGTAACCTACCTCCTGAAAGTCCTGACTCAGGATTTCAAGTTGTTCTAGAATCACACCCCATAGCAACACATGCAATGACTATTGTAGGTTTTAATGATTCAGTGAGATATGATGTTAATGGTGATGGTAAATTTACCAACAATATTGATCTTAATGAGGATGGTATTCTAGACATGAAAGATTGGGAAATTGGAGCTGTTAAATATATAAATAGCACAACATACGACGATGGTATCGGATATATGATGTATCGTGTATTGGCATTAGAAAGTGGACATGGTGGTATCTGGAATCAGCAAGTACACGTATTAAAAGTTGATGCAGAATATATACCTACTGCAAGTGTAAGAGTGAAGCTAAGGCATAATTCCAGAGAAAAAATTAAGCTAATTGCAGGTATTTCAACGAATTTAGATGATAATTATCCACAACATACAATGGATTTTCCAATTTTCAATTTTCAGGGAGGTGACTACTATATGCAAGGACTTGAGTTAGATGAAACATATAAAGATATCGAGTTGGCATTAGACATTAGCCCCTTATTTAGTTATTTAGAAGATGGACAGGAAGCAAAATTCTTTATTCAGGTGGTAGAAAATGATAAGGATAATACGGGAGAAGGTGAAGTACTTTACTATAGTCTCGTGATGGAATTGGATACATTGAACGAAATAGTTTGCCAACAAGTACCTGTTGATATTACAAACAACGCTATCACAACTTTACAATTAACTAATAATAACTCATTTGATAAAGTAAAAATAATTACGAATGATTTAGCTAAGGTTGAAGCAGGAATAATATCAGAATTTCAATTGGAGGCTCAAGGAGGTACCGAGCCTTATAAGTGGAGTATTGAAAATCAGTACAACCTGAATGAAGTTAACAATAGTTTTTCTGAAATAAACCAGACTAAACTTGAGTTTGAAAATAATTATGAAGCATCAACCAGTTTACAATTACCATTTGATTTCCCTTTCTATGGAGACACTCTTGATAGTATAACAGTATTTATTGATGGGTTTATTATGTTTGAAGATAAACCATACCCCTACCCATATTTTACCGGTGAAGAATCTATCATTAAAACACATAAAATGATTGCACCCTTCATATCAAATCTACTATTGCTAGAAGCAAAAGATGATGGTGTTTGGATTGATAGCAATAGCGAAAGAATCATAATAAGATGGAAAGCATCAAGCGAATATTCCTGGGGAGATGAGGTGAATTTCAGTTTAACTTTACGCAAAGATGGAGGCATCGAAACCCATTATGGATCAATGAAATTTCCAGAGGAGATACATTGGGCATCGGGAGTTTCAGAGGGTGACAAGACGAATTACACTTTGTTAAATACAAATCAGAATCACGAAGAATTAACATACTCATCCTTTTCTTATTTAAAATCAAATTTAATACCTGAAGTATTATCCATAACCGAAAACGGTTTGGTTTCTATTATGATAAATGAATCTATCAATAATTATCCTTTTGTTGTTCAGGTGAAAGATAGAAATGGAATAAGAGATTCAAAAGTATTCAACCAAACGGCTTCTAACTTTTCCGTTAATTTTCAGATAAACAACAATGATAAATATGTTGATTATGATGAAATTTCATCAATAAATATGGATATTGAAAATACTTCAAACAAGAATTATAATAATGTCTTCATAAGACTTCATAGTACGGATGAATTCTTAACACTTAGTGACTCTATCATTCAAGTGGGTAATTTGGATGCTGGTGAATACATTGAGATTAGTGAAGCTGCAACATTTTCATTTTCAACAGATGTACCTGACAGGTACAACTCAACCATTGAATGCGAGTTAATTACTGATAATGATATGCTTAGATCAAAAATAACGACTACAGTAAACGCACCTGAATTTAGGTTTTTATCAAAACAAATACTTGATGGCGATGATGGTGTACTATACCCAGGCGAAACTTCCACTATCAAATTATTAATTCAGAATACAGGTCATGCCATATCATCAAATGCATTTTCCGTACTTGGTAGTGAGTACAACAAAATTTATATTGATTTTGAAAGGTTAGAATTGGAAAATTTATACCCTGGAGACACAATATCAGTATCGTACATTATAGCAGCTAAATTTGCTGTTCCCATGGGGACGTTGGCTACTCTGGATCTTGATATCTATTTGAACAACAAATTAGTTAATAAGATGACAACTGATATTAGGCTGGGACATATCCCCGTTCTGATATTAGACAGGGATCCCGACTTAACATCAGGTCTACAACTACGCTCAATGCTAGATGAGCTTGGATTACAAAATACTTTAACATCAACATTAAATGTAGATCTGAATAATTACTTATCAGTTTTTGTATGCATGGGTGGATTATTTAGTAATTATACATTACAGGAAAAAGATTGGGTATTATTATCTGACTACCTCAACTCATCAGGAAATATGTATATGGAGGGTAGAACAATTTGGGGAAGCCCACAATATCCAATCATCAATAACATGTTTAACATAAGAGCTGAACAACCTAGTTATTACTATCCTCTCGATACAGTTATTGGTGTTAATGATCTTTACACAAAAAATATGATGTTTGAGGTGAATGATGAAACACCTTATATAAATTATTTCATCCATCCAAAAGAAGGAGCTACCACTCTATTAAAAACCCAAACTCATGATAGCTCAGGTGTTACAATTGCTTACGACGAAGGCAGTTATAAGACCATAGGTTCGAGCCTGACAATTAACTCTTTTGTGGATACTGATTTAATAAGTACCAAAAAGAATTATTTACTTAGTATATTGGATTTCTTTGACTTAAAGAAATACATTTATGTGGATATAACTGAAAATTTTTCACCCTCGCTTTTAGATTTGGAAATATATCCAAATCCTGCTAGTAGTTCGGTTACATTTAGTATTTCTAATAAGTTGAGTTCCGAGTCTTTTATCCAGATATTAGATCTGAATGGGATGATAATTTATGAGAAACATATTACTGATACAAGAACAACTAGTTCCATAACAATTCCATGGGACGGGACTCATCCAAATGGAAGAAGAGCTTCACCGGGTTTATACCTAATAAGATATACTTCAGGTGAAGATGCAATCTCGAAAAAACTGATAATCAAGTAGGCATGAATAGAGGTCATGGTTTTATAGTTCTTTTAATAATTTTTCACTTATCATCCTTTTCTCAAAATATTGACAGATGGACTGCAGGTAGTGCTAGGCAACTAAACGGAGAAGTAGCTTCACTAATTTGCTTTATCTCAACACCAAATGATAACTGGTCAGAATCAGAAAAGGATAGCGTATTGAGATATATTAAAAAAAGTGATCGTTGGTTAATAGACCAAGCCTTAAGTTACAATGTTAAATTAAATATTAGTAATTATATATTAAATAATGGGACCGACATTAAGTTCGATAGTATTGAACAAGGTACAGGTAGTGGAAAAGAAAGAGTTGACTGGATATATAATACATTACAAAAACTTGGTTATAAAAATTCAAAGAAAGCAGCCAAAAAGCTAAAAAAAAATACGATTCGGATAATCTTCAGATGTTAATTATTGCTAAAGGTAATGGAAGATCCTATGCAATTAGATATGGATCAGGAATAAATAAAAAGAAGTATTTTTTGGAGGGAATGATGCTTTACAGTGGAAACTTAGTATACAACCCCAATCATTTTGCAGCGGTCTATTCTCATGAATTACTACACCTATATGGGGCATGGGATCTATATGCAACCTATGCTCAAACAATCGACAGACAAGCTAGAGCAACCGAATTATATCCCAACGATATAATGCTTCGTGTTGATCAGAATCAAGGTCCATTAAAAGTAGATAAACTTACGGCATGGCTAATAGGATGGAACCAAACTGAAGAAGAACATTTTGAATGGTTCAGACCATCTGACTATAATAAATAGTAATTAGTTAATTATTACTTTTATAAAAACCTTTTTGTTATACCATTCGATTTGAACAATATAAAGTCTAGGTTTCAATTGGGATAATTCTTCCAAACTTTTTATAGTTGTTTAGAGATGAAAAGAAATGTCATCAATCCAACTAATATAACTATCTAAACTGGAGTTTTTGTGAATCCATCTTTAATATTCACCACAATATATGGAATCTTATAAGTCTTTGCATTGGTTCTTGCTAATGAAAAACCAGAGAATATGAAGAGTAAAAGAACAAGGTCAATCTTTTTTACAATGTTTGATCTAGATATTAAAAATACATAATCAATACAACAAAAAGCAAAGAGGGGTTTGCGTATGGAAAGAATTATTAATTTTACATTAGTAAGATATAGTATATATGGAAAGAATAGTTTTATTTGGAGGTAGCGGTTTCATTGGTAAACATGCTGTAAAGCAACTAATGGGGAAATATGAGATTGTTATTGTTTCACGTCACAAACGCACTACTTCTGAAGAATTTGGTGAAGAAGTAAATGTATTAAGACTCCGTAGAAGTGATATTTCAAAGATCACTGAACAAATAAATGGTGCTGCTGCGGTGATAAATCTTGCTGGTGAGAATGTGGGAGAAAGGTGGACCTCATCGAAGATGGACAAGATAAAAAAAAGCAGACTTGATGTGGATAGCATTATCGTTCGAGCAGTAACAAATGCGGAGATAAAACCAAAAGTTGTTATTCAAGGATCTGCAATTGGAATATATGGTAATAGCAGAAATACCATTGATATTAATGAAGAAACAACTCTCGGACAAAGAGGGTTTCTAACTAAAGTAGCAATAAGCCATGAGGAAGCATTAAACCAATTGGAAAAGGTTACCCGGGTTGTTTATATAAGAACAGGAATGGTGCTTGGTGGTGATGGTGGTGCTCTTCCAAAATTATCGGCTCAATTTAAATTATACCTAGGCGGAAAGCTGGGGAGTGGAAATCAATGGTCATCATGGATTCACATTGACGATGAGGTAAGAGCCATAAAGTTTTTAATCGAAAATGATAGCTGTTCCGGAGCATATAATCTCACAGCACCAAATCCAGTTACTAACAAAGAATTTACGAAAAAGCTGGCCAATACACTAAAACGACCACATTTCATGTCAGCTCCTGCTTTCGTTCTTAGACTTTTCCTCGGAACAATGGCAAACGAACTGCTTATAACTGGACTAAAAGTTATTCCCACAAGACTTATTGATGCTGGTTTCAAGTTTAAATATTCAAAAATAGAAGATGCTTTTGAAAACATCTTTCGTGAAAATATTGTAGAATGAGATTCTTAGGAAACATCATTTGGCTAATTTTTGGAGGATTTGCAATAGCAGTAGAATATTTTGCGGCTAGTATTGTATTGTTTTTGACGATAATTGGAATTCCTTTTGGAATTCAAACCATAAAACTCGGGCTTCTTGCAATATGGCCATTTGGTAGCAAAGTGGTAAAAGTTGATCAGCCTACAGGATGTTTAAGTACTCTAATGAACATAATTTGGTTTTTTATTGGAGGGTTATGGATAATGCTCACGCATGTTGCCTTTGGTATTCTTCTTTTTATAACAATAATTGGGATTCCTTGGGCTAAGCAGCACTTCAAACTTGCTGGTCTAGCATTAACTCCCTTTGGAAGAGATATAATTAGTAGTTAATAGCTCTAAAAAATATTATTTGTAATATCGCGCCATATTATATTTCGAATTATGAACTCACCATTAGTCCTCGACACAGAATCTGTAAAATATATTATAGGTGATGGAGCACTTGAGAAATCCAGTAATAAATTTGACCAATATGGAAGGGTTATCATCATCACAGATGATAATGTTGAGAAACATTGTTTGCCCGTATTTAAAAGGAAATTACCCGACCTAAAGATTTTTGCAACCATTACAATTATAAGTGGCGAAGAAAACAAATCTATTCATCAGTTAATCTATATCTGGAATGAACTAACAAGATTAAATGTTGGGAGAGATGACCTTATAATAAACCTTGGCGGCGGAGTACTTACTGATATTGCAGGAATGGCTGCTGCTACTTTCAAGCGCGGTGTTCAGTTTATGAATTTCCCCACAACACTGCTAGGAATGGTTGATGCCGCCATTGGTGGGAAAACGGGTATTGATTTTGCTCAGTTTAAAAATCAGGTAGGTCTATTTATAAATCCTGTTTGTGTAATTATTGACCCTATTTTTCTTAGCACACTTGAAAAAGCGCATTGGCAATCAGGTTTTGCAGAGGTGGTGAAATATGGCTTAATTATGGACAGAGAGCTGTGGCAAAAGCTTAATAAAAAGCATTATCAGCAAATCGACGACTGGAGTTCAATAATAATTAAAGCAGCACGAGATAAAATTGATATTGTAAGGTTTGATGTATATGAGAAAGGTATGCGGAAGAATCTCAATTTTGGTCATACCATTGGTCATGCAATAGAATCATTCTATCTCAAATCAGGTAAACCTGTTACACATGGAACAGCTATTGCTGCAGGTATAATATGTGAAGCCTGGATATCATCAAAGATTTTCAGTTTGGAATGTACAAACCTTGAACCCATTGTCAAAATGATTGATAACAACTTCAGCAGGTTTAATTTTACAACTGATGACATTCCTGTAATAATGAAGTTAATGAAGCAAGACAAAAAGATTCGTGAAAATAAACAGAAGATGAGTCTCATTCGTAAAATTGGTAAAGCCGTTCACGATATAGAAATAGATGACGACCTCATTACCAAAAGCCTAATATTTTATATTGAACGTAAAAAATGCAATAATTGAATTTCTCCATATCCAAGATAAAAAGTGATTTTGCCGAAACAATCCAAATTGGCGGCTCAAAAAGCATTAGCAATAGGCTGTTGATAATTAAAGGATTGGGACAAAGCAAATGTGCAATATCTAATATTTCAGAATCTAATGATACCATGAGCTTATTGGATTTTGTAGCTAGAATTGAAACCTGTGAAAGGTCAAGAATTCCAATGATAATTGATGTTGGCAATGCAGGAACAGTTGCAAGATTCCTTAGCGCTTATCTTTCGTTTCGTGAAGGAAAGTGGTTAATAACTGGCACTGAACGAATGAAAAAAAGACCCATGCAAAGTATTGTGGATAGTCTTCACCAATTGGGTGCTGAAATAAGCTATGCGGGAGTAAACGGTTTTTTGCCTTTAAGGATAACCGGCAGTGATATTCGTGGAAAGGAGATAACTACAGATGTTTCTGAAAGTAGCCAGTTTGTAAGCGCAATACTTATGATTGCACCTTATCTTGAGAACGGCCTAATAATTAACTTTAAAGGGGAGCCTGTTTCGATGCCATATATGGAAATGACTCAAAAGTTAATGCAAAAGTTTGGCGTTCATGTAAACCTAACAAAAGAAAAAGCTGTGGTTCTGCCAGGAAAATATGAATTTCATCCATGTTCAGTTGAACCTGATTGGAGCTCTGCCTCATATTGGTATGAATGCGTGGCATTGTCAGAGTATGGGGAAATATTTCTTCCGGGATATGCAAAAAATAGTCTGCAAGGAGATAGCATAGTTGTTTCCATATATGAAAAACTAGGGGTTAGAACTGAGTTCATGATTGATGGAATAAAGCTATCTAAATCCAAAGTAGACATCAAAGAATTTTCTTATGATTTCAAAGGATTTCCAGATATAGTCCCTACAGTAATGGTTACCTGCGCTGCATTGGGGATTGATAGTGAGTTTATAAATATCAACCAACTTTTGTACAAGGAGTCGAATAGAATAGAGGCTCTGAGAACTGAGCTAAAAAAAATTGGATCAAATCTAACAAAAAGAGGAAATATCCATAAGCTTACAAATACAAAAATAAACAGTAAAAACCTGATATTCAATACATATAAAGATCACCGTATGGCTATGTGCCTTGCTCCATTAATTCTTAAATATGATACAATTGAGATTGAAAACCCAGAAATTGTAAATAAATCATACCCGTCGTTTTGGGATGATTTTAAAAAACTTAATTTTGCACATCTAGTTACAAAATCAACTAATAATACTCATGGTGAACAAACCTCTTGAAGTTGACATATTTATCCCTTGTTTTATCGATCAGGTATATCCCGATACTGGGTTTAATATGATTAAGGTTCTTGAAAAAGCCGGTGTAAAAGTTCATTACAACCCAAAACAAACTTGCTGTGGGCAAATTGCTTTCAATAGTGGCTTTTGGGAAGAAGCGAAAAAACTTGGAATAAAATTTATCAAGGATTTTGACAATGGACGGATGATTGTGGGTCCATCGGCATCATGTATTGGTTATGTTCGAAATGGTTATGATGAGTTGTTCTATAACGGGGCACATCATAATGAGTACAAACAACTTCAGCGTTCAATATTTGAGATTACTGACTTTTTAGTAAATATCGCCAAGGTAACCGAATTTGGTTCTATTTTTGAACATAAGGTAACATATCATGACTCTTGTGCCGCACTACGTGAATATAATCTTGGTGATGAGCCTAGAACATTACTTCGAAATGTAAAGGGTTTGGAATTGGTTGAGATGGAAGATACTCATGAATGCTGTGGATTTGGAGGTACCTTTTCAACAAAGTTTGAACCAATATCAACGGCCATGGCAGAGCAGAAAGTTCATCATGCCTTAGATACCGGTGCTGAATTTATCGTATCAACCGATAGTTCTTGTTTGATGCATCAATATGGCTATATTAAAAAGCATAATCTTCCGATTAAGGTAGCTCATATTGTAGATATACTAGCCTCTGGGTTATAATCTACCTGTCAAGAAATTTCTTTAATTCATCTTTACCCACTGGTTTTCCCAGAATAATCTTATTTTCATCAAGAACAAATATCGATGGTGTGGCAACTATTCCATATTCCTCCACAATATCACCGTTCCATCCTTTTAATTCAGCAATATTTATCCACTTATAGTCAGAATCAACTAAACTTTTCATTAAATCATCCTTGGATTCATCAATGGAAATTGTAATTACCTCAAGTTCGTTTTTATTACCATAGTACGAATTAATAATAGGCATAACCTCATCACAATGAGGACACCAACTTGCCCAAAAAAGCAATATGGTTTTCTTAGCCACTACATCGTCCAGAACAATGGCATTACCATCAATGTCTGTCGTGGTAAAGTTTGGGGCGCGTTTTCCTATGGCTAATTTCTTTATTAGTTCCATCTTGTTCTCAAGCTTTAATTTACGCTCAGTATTCTCACAAAACTGATCCAAAGAACTTGCATTTGCAATATGTTCTAACCCTTTTTCGAATCCAATGGATTCAAACCCACTAATTAGGAAATCAACAAGAAACTCATAAACCAACTGATTAGTTTGCGCATAATTTAGTACAGTATCAACTCCCATTAACATATAATCTTCCAGCTCTTCTTGAGAGTTTGCATCATTTTGAAATAAGCTAAGATAACTTACCACCTTAGATGTTAGTATGGTACTCCTAATAAGCATGGTATCATTAAAATCCACATTATCAAAATGATGTTGCTTTGCAAAAAGGTTCTGTTCAACAGGAGTTAGCAAAGGATCTACAATCAGAGGTCTGTCGGTCTCCAAATATAATGCCGCCAAGGTTTTCGGATTATTAGCAACAAGTTCATCAATTCTGCTATTTAGTTGATTTTTGAGGAAATTATATTGTGAAATGGCATCCATATAGAACTCATCATTTGGTGGATAATTTCTCAGTAAAGAATTCAGAACATCTATCTTATAAAGGTTCATTCCCTTAATTCCCAGATAATCGTAATAAATAAGATTTTCAACAGAACTAATGATTTGGATAGCATCCTCATTATCAAACCCTGAAGTAGTAAATTGAATATCCTCTTTGTTAAAAATAAGTTCGACTGCCTGACCAGGCCCCTTGATTATCATATATATACCTGGATCAAACCTTGTGTCTAATTCAAATGTAAACGCCCCTGTTAAATCCGTTTGTGCAGTATCAACAATCCTCCTTTTCTCACCCATCAGTTTCATCAGATACACATCCTCATTTTCTAAACCTGTGATGGTTCCGCTTATTTTATATTCCTGAGAAATAGCTGTAATTGACAAAATTAACAGCACAATAGTTAAGACTCTTTTTATCATAATGAAAATATATTTTTCAAAATTAAACAAAAGCCTTAATTTTATAGCCTTATAGTAATTTGAATTATGAAATTTATCTCTACAAAGACAATCGATAAAATTGGCGTTATTACTTTTAATAATGATGACAAGCGAAATGCATTATGCACTGATATGCTAATTGAGATTGAAGAAGCTTTCGATGGTTTTTCAAATAGTGATATTAGAGTAGTAATAATTAAGAGTAACTCCACTGCTAAAGTTTGGTGTGCAGGTTTGAACATTAAAAACCTACCCGACCCAGGTAGTGATCCTCTACCTTACAATCACCCGTTGGAAAGTTTAATGCGTAAGATCGAGGATTTTCAGGCTCCAGTTATTGCAATGGTAACGGGTACCGTTTGGGGAGGTGGATTTGATCTGGCCATTACATGTGACATGATTATCGGTTCACCAGAATGTTCTTTCGCCATTACTCCAGCTAAAATTGGTGTTCCATATAATACAAGCGGACTACTTCATTTCTTAAATGTTGTGGAAATGAACATCGCAAAAGAAATGTTCTTCACCGCTAAGCCATTGATAGCTGATAGAGCGTATAATCTTGGTCTAATAAACCATCTTGTGAATAAAGATGAAATTGAAGATTTCACAATGAATATTGCTACGTCAATTTCACAAAATTCTCCTTTAAGCATACGGGTAGTAAAAGAACAACTAAACCTTCTTGGAAAAGCAAAGTCAATTACACCAGATATAATGGAAAGAATTAATTATCTAAGATCAAAAGCATATTCAAGTTCTGATTATCAAGAAGGGAAAAGTGCATTCCTCGAAAAACGCAAGCCAATTTTCAAGGGTAATTAACATAACCACATTATGAATCAGAATAAACAAGACATAAAGAACAATAAAAATCTCCTTAAAATGAGAAAACTAATACTCCTTCTATTATTGATTTCTATCTCATCACTATCCGTATATGCTCAAATACCAACCACTCAGGATTGTAAAGGTGCAATAGCTGTTTGTGACTATATATATGTTGAAGATTCAACTGCAAATGGATTTGGTGCCTACTTTGAAATACCAAATGGAGGAAACAACTGCCCAAATCATTGTGTGGATGGAGAAAATAATAGTAGATGGTATATATGGACTGTTGTTGAACCTGGTGACTTAAGGTTTGAAATTACACCACAGGTACAATCGGATGATTATGACTGGGCTGTTTACGACCTTACAAACTATACTTGTGATGAAATTTGGAATAATGTTGGTAATATACAGGTAAGCTGCAATGCTGCTGGTGGTGGTGGTTATCAAGGAACTACAGGAATAAGCTCGCTCAATGGTGGAACATCAAGTTGTAATAATGGTGGTCCAACAAATAAATGGAATGCTGATTTACCAGTACTTGAAGGTGAGACATATGTATTGATAGTAAGTGATTGGACTCAAACTCCGGGAGGATATACACTCGATTTTTCTGCATCAACAGCAGTAATTTTTGATGATCAAAAACCATTCTTAGAATACATCGGTGGTGATCTTATTACATCGTGTGCTACAAATGAGCTAACAATAAAATTCAATGAAAATGTTAAATGCAGTTCGATCCAACCCAATGATTTTAACCTAGCAGGCCCAGGTGGACCATATACAGTCGATAGTATATATGGTGAAACATGTGACCTTGGAGGTAGTAACGAAAGAGAATATACAATATTTTTCACTCCTGCCATCTATCAAGGAGGTGATTTCACCCTCGAAATAAAGCAGTTCAGCTTTATATCCGACGCTTGCAACAACTATGCAAACAACGTAACTTATGACTTTGAAATAGACCTTGACTCACCTGATGCTGATGCAGGAGAAGATATTGATATTCCTTACGCAGCAACTGCAACACTTGACGGATCAGTAAGCGGCGGATCAGGTAGTTTCTTTTATTCATGGGAACCACCAGATTTGCTGATCAATCCTAATATCCAAAATCCAACAACAGTAAGTATGACATCAAGCACAGAATTTATACTTTCTGTTAGTGATCAGCAATCCTCATGTGTAGGTGAAGATACAGTTTGGGTTAATGTAGTTGGAGGTCCATTGGGTATTTCCATGAGCGCCAGCAGTGATGAAATTTGCAATGGTGAACGAGTAGATTTATTTGTACTACCCGACGGTGGAGCTGGAAGTTATGAATACATCTGGACATCAAACCCTGCAGGATTTAACTCAACAGTACAATACCCATCCGACTTTCCCATTGATAACATTTGGTATATTGTTGAAGTTACCGACGGGTACACCATTCTTATGGATAGTATTTTTGTTGAAGTTCATCAGCTTCCTATTTCTTATGCAGGTGAAGATCAGGTTATAAATGAGGGAACTATAACAACTCTTGAAGGTAGTGCCAATGGTGGAAATGGAAGTTACTCATATCAGTGGGAACCATCAAGTTGGCTTGAAACAAATACAATTGCTAACCCTACTACTTTGCCATTGTTTGAACCCACAGTTTTTAGCCTATGGATAACAGATGGCAATAATTGTGTAAGTGAGCCTGACAATGTATTGATAAATGCAAGTGGTGGTGGTTTGGCCGCATTCCCTTTGTCGGATAATACAGAAATATGCTTGGGACAGTCAACCACTATATATGCAAATGCCTCAGGTGGTGGTATGGAATATACTTATGAATGGA
The DNA here is from genome assembly GCA_937901015.1 of uncultured Bacteroidota bacterium. Classification (GTDB taxonomy): domain Bacteria; phylum Bacteroidota; class Bacteroidia; order Bacteroidales; family F082. The sequence goes on from CALCGQ010000384.1 coordinate 29,631, forward strand.
CTTCTGATCCAACGGGATTCTCTTCAAGCGAGCCATCTTTTGAAGTTATACCAGAAGAAACAACAACTTACAATCTACTTCTCAAAGACCAATTTGATAATGAGGTTTATGCAACTATTACAATCATTGTAAACCCATTACCAATTGTTAATTTAATCCCTGCAAACTCCAATGTTATTGGTATTGATACTATTGTTGCCTGTGTGAGAGATACAGTAGTTCTGGATGCAGGTTTTGACAGTGACCCACCAAATACCGAATATTTTTGGATTGAAGATAATTATGTTAATCGTATTAATGTTGCATCAACCAATGGAAATTGGATTGTATTTCAAACACATTCAGTAAGAGTTACGAATGGTATTACAGGCTGCATAAATAATGGGGCTGTTACCATTTTGTTTGAATTTGACGAATGTGCTATCAGTGTACCAGAGAATCAGATAAATTTAAAGGATATTATACAAGTTCAACCTAATCCGAATAATGGCAACTTCGAAATTGTGACCTCAGAAAGGCTAGTAAATCTTGAGGTTATGGTATATGATTCGTTTGGTAGCTTGGTATTTAAAGAAGTTCACAATAGTGCTTTCCAGGCGGGTTATAAACTTAGTGTACAATCTAATCTATCAACAGGTATTTACTACTTACATGTAATATCAGGAGATTCAAGAGCCGTTAACAAGATTATTGTTTATTAGAAATTGTGTTACTGAGAATTATATTTATCCATAAATCTTTTTATATATAATTCCATATTTTCCTCGGGCATTGGCAGATGAACATAGGCTACTGTACCATCAGGATTAATAAGTATATAGGATGGATAAGCTTTGATATTGTAATCTTCCAGAACTAGAATATTATCTCCGGTTTGGATAATTGGCCAAGTATAACCTCTGTCACTTGCATAACTAGATATATTATTGACATTATCACCAGCCACTACTAACAACATTTCAAAACCTAACTGCTTCTCAAGATCATCCAGTAATGGCATATGAAATTCACACATGCTGCATTCATCAATTACGAAACTTAATAGAACAAACTTACCCATATAATCTGATAAGGATAATGTATCCCCACTGGAGTTTAGCAAACTAAATTGAGGAGCCATAGTTCCACCCTGCAGCTCTTGTAATTTGACAATATAGTTCATCGCAATCCTCCTGTTTTCTTCATACTCCGATTTAGTAGCGATCTCCGACAATTTCTCAATCACTTTTTCACCGTTTACATACCTATCAAAATAATATCTGGAAAGCAATTGCATTATCACAATTTCACTAATCCTTGAATCTTTTGCAATTAAAGTATCTCGATTAACAAGATCTGCCAATCCTGAAACCGACCCGATTTGATTTATTGATGGCAATAAATCCTCATATCTAAATGTTTTTTCAGAATCAAAATAACTTTTGAAGAATTCCTTGAAAAAATCAGCATATTGAATATTATCATATAGTACTGGCTTATTGATAAAATAATTAACCAGAATTTTGGCATTACTCTGCTTTCTACTTAACCACAACAAAGATGCTAGAGAATACTCAACATAATCTATTACAAATTCTGTTTTATTGTCACCATACTTATTTCGCATTTCGGCAACAAAGCCCATAACTACTGATTTATCTCTGCTGCGGTAAATACTATTAACATTATTGTATACAAAATCATTGTAATCAAGATTAAAGTCTTCAATGGCTTTCTGCACTCCATCTTCATCTGATGAAATATTAAATCTAAGAGGTAGCCTATCAAAAATTGACCCTTTTTGTGCGGATGTATCTATGGGAATAGTAAAATTATATTTTGTTCCTGGGGTTAGGTAAAACTCACCTCTATCAAGGCCAAGTGCCAGATAAGCAAACTGAATAACGGATGACTCTATTTGTAACGAGAAATTACCATTATCATCAGTTTTTGTATCTCCGATATTTTTTTCAAGGTTTGAAAATAGATCGGCATAGGTAATAACCCTTACAAGCTTGTTGGGTTGATGATCAGCTGACCCGTCGATGGAAATATTTTGCGCGATCGATGAGTTAGCTAATACTAATAAGATCAAAACTATAAGATGCTTAATCATAGATTAAATTTTAAGCAATAACGAAAAGTATTATGGTTTGTTATTTATCGATAAAAGTGAAATATTAATAAATCTTAAAGAATTAGTAAATTAAAGACTGCTAATAAACAACCTCTTTTGGAATTAATCCACTTACATCGCCACCATGCCTAATAACATCTCTTACAATTGATGAGGAGATTGGTGAATATTCAGGTTCGGTAAGAAAAAACACGGTTTCAACTCCGTCAGCAAGTTTTCTATTTATCTGACCTATACCTCTTTCAAATTCAAAATCCGCTGATGTACGTAGCCCCCTCAGTATATAATTAGCCTTTTTTTGATTGCAAAAACGGATTGTCAACCCAGAATATGATTCAACGGAGACAGTGTCATCTTCACTAAAAATATTGGCTAACCATTGTATTCTTTGCTCAAGGGTAAACATATGATTCTTATCAGAATTCATTCCAATTCCAATAATAATTTTGTCAAACAATGGAATTGCTCTTTTAACAATGGATACATGTCCTAAGGTAACCGGATCAAAAGAACCCGGAAAAACTGCTATTCTTTCCATAGTATCAGTAATTGAAATGTAAAGATAGGTGTTTTCTTGATTTTAGTGGATAAATTAGAAACTACTCCTTGCATAAGGTGTAACATTCTGACTTGCAAAATCCTTATCCAGATATTTAAAGTATCCGGCAATGGCAATCATGGCAGCATTATCAGTTGTAAACTTGAATCCAGGAATAAATACTTTCCACCCCTCTTCTTCGGCTGTTTCTGTAATCTTATTACGAAGTCCAGAATTAGCACTTACCCCTCCAGCAATAGCAACCTCAGTAATACCTGTTTGAGCTACTGCCTTCTTAAGTTTATCAAGTAATATTTCAATAATTGTCCGCTGAATTGAGGCGGCCAAGTCAGCTTTGTTCTTTTCAATAAAATTATCATCTTTCTTCAGATTGTCCCTGAGAAAATATAAAAATGATGTTTTCAAACCACTAAAACTATAGTCGAGTTCACCAATTCGTGGTTTTGGAAATTTATAGGCTTGTGCATCACCAATCTTGGCCAGCTTGTCTATTTCAGGTCCTCCAGGATAGGGCAAACCCATTATTTTAGCTGCCTTATCAAAAGCTTCACCTGCTGCATCATCAATTGTAGAACCAATTATGTGCATATCTGAGGGGCTACTAACCTTCACTATTTGAGTATGACCTCCTGAAACAGTAAGACATAAAAACGGAAATGAAGGTGATTTTGAACCATCATCATCATTCAAGAAATGGGCAAGTATATGTGCTTTAAGATGGTCAACTTCAATAATCGGAATATCCAATGCAAGGGCAAAAGATTTGGTAAATGAAGTACCTACCAGAAGTGATCCAAGTAAGCCCGGACCCCTTGTAAATGCAATGGCATCCAATTGATTTTTACTTATCTTTGCTTCCTTTAGCGCAACATCAACAACGGGAATAATATTTTGTTGGTGGGCCCGCGAAGCTAGCTCAGGGACAACTCCGCCATAGGAACTATGAACACTTTGATTTGCAATTATATTGGATAATACCCTGGAGTTTTTAATTACTGCCGCAGAAGTATCATCACATGATGATTCGATGCCTAATATATATGTCATTTGAAGAATAAATCTGGCAACAAAAATATTAAAAAAAAACTTCTCAAGTTCATCTTATATATGCTTCTTGTGATTTCGATAATACCAGTATCTCTAACACTGCTTTTTCAAAGTCCAATTGTTCAAACTATCACCGCACGACTTGCAGCTGATTATTTGTCAAAAGACCTAGATCAAGAAATTAGAATTAATAGTATTAAAATTGGAATATTTAGTGGAATTAATGTTGTTGGTTTAGATGTTCGTGATCACCATAACAATACACTTATTGGTATAGGTAGGCTAAGTGCATTGCCAGAACTCTCTAACTTTAGTTTTTCAAACCTTAGATTCGAAACCATTAAAATTGACAGTGTTCAGTTTATTATGGGTTCCTATAAAGATGAAGACAATAGTAATTTAAACCTGTTAATTAATAGCTTTAGAAGTGAGAGCAGCAGTGGAAACAATGCAGAATTTCGACTATATGTGAATAGTTTGTCGGTTACAAATTCAAAATTTAATCTGTTTAATGAAAATCGAGATTACGATGGTGGCGATAAAACCATAGATTACGCAAATATTATAATTGATAATATCGATGGAAACATTGACTACTTTACCATTGTTAACGACTCCCTTAACTTCAGGGTTAATGAGTTAACGGCCAATGAAAAATCTGGAATACAGATTAAGAAGATGAGTAGCGACATCTCAATTTCATCAAGTAGTTTGAAAACAACTAATGGTTTAATTGCATTAAACAATTCCAATATTGACCTTGATTTTGAAATGTTATATTCCAGTTATCAATCGATGAGTTATTACATTGATTCCGTTGTGATGATTGGTGATATTCGCCCAACTACAATTGACATGGCTGATATTGGCTATTTTGCTGATATCCTTTTTGAGATGCCCAATATTGTAGGTGTGACAGGAAAAATGAAAGGTACCGTAACTGATCTTGTTGGAACTGACCTAAAGATTAAATATGGTGATAATACCAGAGTATCGGGAGATGTTAAGTTTGTTGGATTACCAGACTTTTTTACTTCATATATGACTGGTGAAAATCTAAGACTTACATCGAATTCAAAAGATATATCAGCCTTCTTTTTACCCATAGAAAGCAAACACATCGATGTATCCAGTATACTACCTGAAGGTGAGCAAGTAACAGTTTTCGCTGATTTTAAAGGATATTATGAAGACTTTAATAGTAAGCTTAATGTGGTTCTTAATCATGGTTCCATTGTAGCAGATATTGATTATAAAACAAAGAATAATTATACAACTATCAATGCTTCATTGGTATCTGACAGTCTTGCAATTGGCAAGTTCCTGAATATGAATGATATTCTTGGGCAAACCAGTTTTGATCTAAAAGTAAATGTCGCAGGTGATGATATGTATAAGTTTGACTATAATGTAAGTGGTAAGATAACTAATACAGACATACTAGGGTACAACTATCGCAGGATCGGAGTAATTGGAAGCTATATTGATGATTCCGTTAAAGCGGAGATTAGAGTTGGTGACAAAAACCTAATGATGGTTTCAAATATAATTGCTGATATTGGTAATAATCAGGTATATGATTTATCTGCAAATATTGTTAAGGCAAACCTTCACAAACTACACCTTTGGAGTGATCAACCATTAACTATTAGCAGCATAATAGATGCTAATATTGTTGGAACGGATATTAAAACTCTTGATGCAGATATCTTTCTTAAAAACAACACGATTTCTTTTACTAAGCATGAATATAAACTAGATAGTATATCACTTACTAAGCATACCAATTCAGATATGTATACAATTACTGAACTTAGTTCAGGTGTAATTGATGCTACTGCCAAAGGTGAATATGATTTATCCACAGTATCAAATAGCTTTATCGAGTTAATTGATAACTATTTTGATATTATACCAGGAGATGACTCCACAAGGATTAAAGTTGACAAAAACATTGAATTGGATATGGTAATTCGTAAACCAAAGATATTAACGGAACAATTCTTTTCTGGAATTGCAATCGCACCAAATACTAGTTTGAAATCAAAAATAGACTTTACAACCAACAAACTGGATTTGGATTTGATTTCCAAGAAAATAAGAATCAATGACGTTATTTTGGATACAAACAAATTAATCGTATTCACCCATCATGATAAAATCATAAGTGAATTTTCAATTGATAACCTTATTCTTAAAGATAGCACCCCTACCGATAGTGTAGTACTAGGTATCGATAATTTTAGCATATCTTCCAGAATTGGGGACGACTCAATAACTTATGGTATCAACTGGAAAAACTGGAACCAGACAACCCGAAACTCAGGTGAAATTGAAGGTTATATTGCAAGAAACAATGACTCTACTCTATTTAACTTTGGAAAAGCCAATGTGTTTATCAATGATTTAATGTGGGATATTGACACTAATAATCTGGTACTTATGTATGATAACAAAGTCTACTTTCACGACTTCTTCATAAATGCTGGCAAATCTAGGTTTAAACTTATTGGAACATTACCCAGAACAGAAAATGATTCACTCATGGCTCAGTTCAAAGACTGGGACTTGTCAAACTTTGATCTAATTACCAAACCCATGAATTTAGACCTTGATGGTCAAATTAATGGAGAGCTAAAACTTAGTATAATTCATGATAACCCAACATTAATATCAAATATTAATATTACAGATTTAGGGTTAAATGATGAATATCTAGGTGATGCAAACATTATTAACACTTGGGACAACTCTACTAATTCTATATTTCTTAAGTCACAAATAATTAGAAAAGGGAATGTGGGCAAAGGAGAAATTTTCAAAGCTGACGGATATTACCAACCTCTTAAAGACAAGGATAATCTAAAGATTGATGTATCCTTCGATAAGTTTAAAATCAGAACCTTCGAGCCATTTTTATCAAGCTTTGTAAATGAAATAGAAGGTACAACGTCAGGGAATCTAAAAATCCGAGGAAGCTCTAAAAAACCAATAATTGAAGGATCAGCTAATATGCAGAGAGCAGGGTTGAGAGTTGTATACCTAAATACTAAATACTCTTTTACAAACTCCATCGATTTTGTTAAGAATGGTGTAACTTTCGACAAATTAGTAATTTATGACACTCTTGGAAATCAAGCTCAAATAAACGGAAGTCTAACTCACAATTACTTTTCAGACCCTAAGTTTGATATTGAAATTACAACTCCCGGGCTATTATTCTTTAATACTTCTCAACATATGAATGACCTATATTACGGGTCGGCAATTGCCTCAGGCAAAATTGATATTACAGGTAGCCCCACTGATGTGGATTTAAATATAAATGTGAGAACACAGCGTGGAACTTCCGTTGTCCTTCCAATGGATTATTCGGTGGAGATATCCGATAAGGACTATATAATATTCACAAAAAAAGCTGTTGACACAATAGTTGATGAAAATCAATTCGATATCAGTGCTACAAAAAAAGAAGATGAGTTGCAGTATAATATCAATGTTAATTTAGAGGTTACACCAATTGCTCAGGTAGGAATAAACCTACCGGATGATATGGGTACAATTTCTGTAAGAGGAAATTCTAATTTAGCAATGGATGTTAATTCAAACGGTGAATTTAGCCTAGTAGGCGATTACATTGTTGAAGATGGACTGTTCGCCTTTAGCATTGGAAATCTGGTTAGTAAGCGTTTCTCCATAGTTAATGGAGGCAGAATTTCCTGGACGGGAAACCCCTACTCTGCTCAAGTAAATATTAAAGGTCTTTATAAAGTAAAAACAAGCTTATCAAGCTTAGGTGTTCAAATAGATACTACCGCATCATACAAGAACAAAGTAACCGTAGAATGTTATGTAGTGTTAACAGGTGAATTATTGAATCCAAATATAAAATTTGAGATTCAGATACCTGATCTTGATCCTGACTTTCAAAGGGCTGTTTTTTCTGAGTTAGATACCACCAATACCGCAATGATGAATCAACAAATGATTTCATTATTAGTGTTGGGAACCTTTAGTTTCAATAATGCTGCAAATGTTAGCTTACAATCATCATATTATAATGTTATTGCCAACCAGCTAAGCAGTATGCTTTCGCAGATAAGTGATAATGTGGATATTGGGCTCAATTACAAGCCCGGTGATAATGTATCACAAGAAGAGTTTGAAGTAGCTTTATCAACTCAGTTATTTGACGATAGGCTTACAATCGATGGGAATTTTGGTATGACCTATGATCGAACGGATCAAAGTGCAAGTAATATCGTTGGAGATGTTGATGTTGGCTATAAGCTAACCCCAGATGGTCAGTGGATATTAAAAGTATTCAACCACTCCAATGTAAACTCATGGTATAATTATAATAATTATGATCAAACATCTCCTTATACTCAAGGAGTAGGTATTGCATTCCGAAAAGACTTTAATAATATTCGTGATTTATTCAAATCAAAGAAGAAAAAATCAGAAAAGAAAGAAAGTAAAAAAGTAAATGGGGAGTCTAAGTTGCAAGAGGAAGACGAAACAGGAAAATAGCAAAACAAACTATGTCATTAACAGTATACAGTTCATCGGCAGGATCAGGAAAAACGACTACTCTCGTTAATGAATACCTGAAAATAGCATTGGATAAACCCAATCATTTCCGACATATACTGGCAATTACCTTTACAAACAAGGCAGCAAATGAAATGAAGTCAAGGGTTATTGACACACTCAAAGACTTGTCTGATGACAACATTCCTGTTTCTGCTAAATTAAACGATCTGGTTGTAGGATTAAACATCGACATCCCATTATTAAGAAATAGAGCACAAATTCTGCTTCATCTTATACTACATAATTATGATGAATTTGCCATAAGCACCATAGACTCTTTTATTCATAGGATCATTCGAACATTTGCAACTGACGTTCACCTTCCACAAAACTTCGAGGTAGTAATTGACCAAAACGATATCATTCCTGAAATTATTCAGCATCTCTTTGAAAAAGTTGGTAATGATAGGGAGCTAACCAAGCTTCTAATCGATTTTGTACTTTCAGAAACCGACGAAGAAAACAATTATGATCCTACCTCAAAGATTGTTGAGTTTATTAAACACCATATCAAAGAAGATGGATTTGAACATGTAAAAAAGCTCGATAACTTAAGCCTTGCGCAGCTAAGTGAAATAATTCAAAAACTTGCAGGTAAAATTGCTGCTAGCAAGTCTGATATCAAATCCATAGCCGATCAGGCAATACAACTTTGTGAAAATAATAACCTTGTGGTTACTGACTTTTTTCAGGGCAAAACCGGTATTTTGGGGTATTTCGAAAAAATCAGATCTTTCAAGGTTCCCGACGATAAACTATTTCCTGGTAAGAATGTTGTGAAAACTATTAGTGAAGATAAGTGGACTTCATCCAAGGTCAATGAATCTACAAAAAACACAATATTTGCCATAAGTGAAGAACTAACTACTTACTACAATCAACTACAAGAGATTATTCAAAACTATTTTTTTCTACGACTGGTTTATGGTAAAATCTACTCGCTTGGACTCATACATGAAATAAGGAATTTGTTTGCAGAGTTTACCGAAGAGTCAGGTAAAGTTCATATATCTGAGTTTAACAAGAAAATCAGCAATGAAATTGCAAATCAACCAGTTCCATTTATCTATGAAAGGTTAGGTAGAAAATATAGATACTTTTTAATTGATGAATTTCAGGATACATCCATACTCCAATGGCAAAATTTACTCCCTCTCATTGAAGAATCTCTATCCTATAGTCGTTTTAATATGCTTGTGGGTGATGCCAAACAGGCAATATACAGATTTCGCAGTGGTGAAGTAGAGTTATTCAATAGTCTTCCAGACCTTTATGGAAATGACGGATCTCAAATAAGTATGGATCGTCAAGAAACTATCAGACGTGAATATAATCCAAAAAATCTATCAATAAACTGGCGATCAAAACCTGAAATCATCAAATTCAATAACGATTTCTATGCCAATGTTATCAGCTCACTTTCTGACAGAACCAAAGATATATACAAAGATCTAACACAAACTATTCCTGAGCATAAGAACAGTGGAGGCTTTGTTTCACTGAACTTTTTTGAAGCAGAAAATACTGATGATTATATAAACCAGAAACATAATCGAATTAAAGAAATCCTGGAACAGATATTTGAGCACAATTATCGAAAAAAAGATATTTGCGTGCTATGCCGTACCAAACGGCATGCTATCGGAATTGCTGAATTTCTTATTGACTCCGGTATTAATGTTGTTTCATCGGAAACATTGTTATTGACAAACTCCCCAAAAGTAAGGTTGATAATCTCCTTCTTAAAACTTCAGCTTTCATCAGATAATGAAATTGCATTTGCTGATTTTACAAATAATTACGTAAAAATTGTTAATCCCAATATCGATTTTAATAGTACAGTTGGCGATTTCAGAAGAAGTAGTTCATCAGGCATTAAAAAGATTTTTAGTTTATTTGGCATAGAAGCAACCGAAAGAGATATCGCACCATTATCAACATATGAGGTTGCAGAATTTGTATTGAGAGAAATTATCAAGACCGATGAACCAGATGTTTTCGTTCAATACTTATTAGATTTTATTTCAGAATCGGGTCTTCCTCTTAAAAGTTTTCTCTCAAAGTGGGAAGAAAAAAATAGTCAACTTTTCATCACCATGCCTGAAAATATTGACGCCGTTAGAATAATGACCATTCATAAAGCTAAGGGTCTTGATTTTCCAATTGTTATTGTTGATGCTGAGAATGTTAAAAACCAAAATACAAGAAGTGAATACTGGGAGAACATTAGCATTGAAGGTATAACTGAACTCAAGGTGGGTTTATTCCCTCTTACTAGGAAAATTGAACTAATCGATCGTCTTCATATTTATGAAGATGAAGTTAGAAAAACTGAGCTTGATTTTCTTAACGTTATTTACGTTGCAACAACCAGACCGGTTGAAGCTTTATATACTGTTTCACAGCTGGGTACAAAAGATAAATTCAACGAATACCTTTACAATTACCTAAATACAAAAGGTATATGGCAGGAATCTCAGATGTTATATGAGTTTGGTAAACTTGATGAAGCTACAAATGTTTATGATAATAATGGGGAAGAATCCATAAAACTAGAGAAATTTATCTCATCCAACTGGACTGATCTCATAACAGTTGCGCATAGTGATAGTGTCATTCATGATGCATTGTCAGGAAAATCATCCAGATCATATGGCAATCTAATACACAGCATTCTTTCTAAGATTGAAAGTAAAAAAGAATCAACAGCGGTAATAAACCAGTTAAAAGATTCTGGAATACTGAACGCTAATGAATTATTGATTATTGAAGATATAGTAAACAAAGTTGTGAATCATCCAGATTTAAACCAATTCTTTTCGGATAATATATTAGTAAAAAATGAAACCGAAATACTTCTCGATAATGGTGAAATTTCACGTCCCGACAGAGTCATACTTCATAACAACAAAATCACCATAATTGACTATAAAACTGGCGCGGAAAAAGAAAAGGATCACATTCAATTACGTAATTACGAGATTGCATTTAAAAAACTAGGATATCAGGATATCAGTTTGTTATTGGTATATCTTACCGATGCAGTAAGGATAGTTGAAGTTTAGATCTGTTGAAACCGACCACTGTGCGTTATTGAACAATATATGTATGTTATCGTACAATATAGTGGTTATTTAATAAAAACAATCAGGATAACATCCTGCCATATTGACTTTTACAATGGTGGCATGGAATTAGCTATAAGGTAAGCTTTATCAAATTCTAAAAATATGAAGAAATTATTACTAGGTTTTGTTCTGTTAATCAGCATAGGCCTTTTTGCGCAAGAAGACGCAAGACTACTAAGATTCCCGGCCGTTCATGGTCAACAAGTTGTATTTACATATGCTGGTGACCTTTATCAGGTTCCTCTATCTGGTGGGACTGCACGAAAACTCACAAGTGATGTTAACGGATATGAAATGTTTGCACACTTCTCTCCTGATGGCAAAAACATTGCGTTTACGGGCCAGTATGATGGTAATACCGAAGTATTTATTATTCCTTCCATGGGAGGAATCCCAGTGAGACTTACTCATACGGCTACTCTTGGTAGAGATGATATCAGTGATAGAATGGGGCCTAACAATATAGTTATGGCTTGGAAAAACAATAATGATATTGTATACCGTTCACGTAAACAAACGTTCAACTCCTTTAAAGGACAGTTATTCAAAGTTTCTAAAGAAGGAGGAATGTCAGATGAACTTCCTCTACCAGCAGGTGGTTGGTGCTCATATTCTGAAGATGGTACTAAATTGGCTTACAACAGAGTATTCCGAGAATTCCGTACCTGGAAATATTATGAAGGTGGAATGGCAGACAATGTTTGGGTTTATGATTTCAAAACCAAAGAAACTGTAAATATTACAAATAATGATAATCAGAATATTTTCCCAATGTGGCATGGCGACAAGGTCTATTTCCTAAGCGACCGTGATCGTACAATGAATTTATTCGTTTATGATTTTAATACAAAAGCTACCACTAAGGTTACGAACTATACAGAATATGATATTAAGTTTCCATCACTTGGTAACGAGTCAATTATTTTTGAAAACGGTGGATATATCTATAACTATACTTTCGCAGATGGCAACGTAACCAAGGTGAACGTACAGATAAATAACGATTTAACAAGTGGTCGTGATGAACTTAAAGATGCTTCCAAAATGATAAATTCCTGGGCTATTTCTCCGGATGGAAAAAGAGTTGTTTTTGGAGCCCGAGGTGATGTATATACCGTCCCTGCAAAATCAGGAATCACAAGAAACCTAACTGAGTCTTCAGGTGTTCATGACCGCAATGTAGAATGGTCACCAAATGGAAAATATATTTCATTTATAAGTGACCGTACAGGTGAAGATGAGATCTATATCCAAAATCAAAACGGACAAGAAGATGCTATCCAGTTAACTTCAAATTCTGACACCTATAAATACAACCCAATCTGGTCACCAGATAGTAAATATCTATTATGGGGCGATAAAATGGGAAGACTCAACATTATCAATATTGATTCGAAAAAAGTAACTGTAGCCGATGAATCAAATTCTTGGGAAATAAGAGATTACAATTGGGCTCCTGATAGCAAATGGATTGCATATACAATGCCGGTTACTTTTTCTGTTAACCGAATTTACATTTACAATCTGGAATCTGGAAAAACTGAACCTGTAACCGACAATTGGTATAATTCAGGAAATCCAACTTTTGATTCCAAAGGCAAGTACTTATTCTTCACTTCAGCACGCGATTTCAACCCAATTTATTCAAATACCGAATGGAATCATGCTTATCGTGATATGAGTAAGGTATATTTTGTAACTCTTGAGAAAAGTACACCTTCTCCTTTTGAGCCAGAAAATGATGAGGTTTCAGTTAAAAAAGAAGAGTCTTCCAATAAAAAAGAGAAAAAAGAAAAGACAGAAGAAGCTGAAGCAGAATTTACTGTTAAGATTGATTTCGACGGAATTATTAACCGTATAATTGGACTTCCTGTAAAAGCAGCAAACTATTGGGGTATTAATGCAATTGATAATGACATATATTTCAATCAATGGGCAGCAGGAGATCAGGGAGCAAGCTTACTTCTTTACGACCTTAAAAAACAGAAAGAGACCAACCTTGGTCAGATTGGATCATATGTTATATCCAGTAATCACAAAAAAATGTTTGTGAGTGTAAAGGGTAAATATTCTGTGATTGATTTACCAAAAGGGAAAGTTAAACCAACCGAATTCTTGGATTTATCTAATATGAAAGTTATGGTAAATCTTAAGGAAGAATGGGTACAAATTTACAACGAGTCATGGAGACAAATGCGTGATTTCTTCTATGCACCTAATATGCACGGTCTTGACTGGTCTTCAATCCAGAAAAAATATGATGTGCTCCTTCCATATGTGAACAATAGAAATGACCTTAATTATATCATTGGTGAAATGATTGGTGAATTAAGTGTTGGTCATGCATACGTTTTGGGTGGTGACAAAGCTTCACCAAAAAGAATTAAAACAGGATTGCTTGGTGCAAAAATCAGTAAAGACAAATCAGGTTATTTTGCAATTGACGAAATACTACTTGGTGAAAACTGGACTAAAGGTGCAAGGTCACCATTAACTGAAGTAGGTGTTGATGTTAATGAAGGCGATTATATTATAGCTATTAACGGAAAATCACTTAAGGAAGTTAATGATATTTATAGTTTACTTATTGACAAAGCTGATAAGCAAGTTATTCTTACAGTAAATTCTAAGGCTAGCCCAGATGGTGCTAAAGATGTAATTGTGGTACCTACAGATGATGAATCAGGATTGTATTATTACACTTGGGTAATGGAAAACATCGATAAGGTTAATAAAGCAACAAATGGTGAAGTTGGATATATTCATATCCCTGATATGGGACCTGGTGGATTGAATGAATTCGTTAAACACTTTTATCCTCAACTGAATAAGAAAGCTCTTATTATTGATGACCGAGGTAACGGTGGTGGAAATGTTTCACCAATGTTAATTGAAAGGCTTAACCGCGAACTTACATTGTATGGAATGTCAAGAAATAATGAGGTTAATACAAAGCCTCGTGAGATGATGAGAGGTCCAAAAGTATTATTGCTTGACAATTACTCAGCTTCTGATGGTGACTTATTCCCTTATCAGTTTAAGAAATTGAAAATGGGTACACTTATTGGATTACGTTCATGGGGCGGAGTTGTAGGTATTCGTGGATCAATGCCATTTATTGATGGTGGTGACCTACGTCGTCCTGAATTTGCACCGTTTGATGAAAATGGAAACTGGGTTATTGAAGGTTATGGTGTTGATCCTGATATTGTAATTGACAATGATCCTGCTAAAGAATATGCAGGAAAAGATGAACAGTTAAATAAGGCTATTGAGGTGATACTGGAACAAATGAAAGATTACAAACCTCTTCCAGAAATTCCTGATTATCCGGATAAATCTAAATAAATCAAGTTACAAAAAAACCATAAAAAGGACGGCTAATCTTAGTCGTCCTTTTTTTGTGATGCCTACTTCTATTATGATTTTAGCTGTAAAATGAACTATGATATATTTTTCAGAAATATCGAATTTCCAATATCCAATATTTATTCTTTATTATTCTAGATTGGACATTCAGGATTCAATATTAGATATTCTAGCTGATTTGGGATTAAACCCAAATTATTTATAACAACCAACTATAATACACAATATTATCAAAAATTCAATCAAGAATTATACTAAAAATATAAGTTTTTTGAATTACAATCGTTTATTATTAAAACTTCACACCACTATTGAAACAAATACTAAACATAAATACTAAAATAAAAATAATATCCTTTTTATTTCTAATAATAAACATACTACCAGCAACTATTCTTGCTCATAATGAAGATGCTAACTCCTCAAAACGTAAAGAGGTCAATGACAAAAACATCATTCCTTGGGATAATAATAGAAAGCTAAAACAAACAGATTTCAGAGCTAAAAGGAAAAAAGTATCCGGCTTTGCAGTTGCTACAACTGCCAGTGCTTTTGGATATAGTATTACCGATAATGATGGTGAAATTACTGGTAATATTTATGTTCAGTTTTATTGTAAAGATTCATGGTGGAATCCTGAATTCAAAAATGATGAAAATAGAGGTGAAATTTTAATTCATGAACAACTCCATTTTGATATTTGTGAACTATATGGCAGGAAGCTATTTAAGGAAGTATTACGATTAAGAAGACATGGTGACTTAGACTTTGACTCAATTACTAAGCTAAGTGAAAGACTTGAAAACGAACACAGTGAATATCAAGACAAGTACGATCATGAAACTAATCACAGCATCAATACCGTAGAGCAAAAAAAGTGGAATAAGCGAATTAAAAAACAATTGGAAGAATTTGAAGAATATTCCAATTATAGTTCATTTTAACCCAATCATTACCACCTGACATCTTACTTATAACACTCTCCAAAATTAACTACTTTTGCACAAAACAAATACATTATGAATTGGGATAATAAACATGGATTCACCAACCAAAAACTTGCACTAAACATTGATTTTGAGGGAAAAGTAGAAGCTACACTCATTAGCAGAAAAGCCAAAGTCCAATCAAAGAATGCGATTCTATATATCCATGGTTTTGTGGATTACTTTTTCCATGATCATCTTGCCGATTGGGCCAACAAAATTGGGTTCAATTTCTTTGCCATTGATCTAAGAAAACATGGACGATCAATTCTTCCTCATCAAAAGCCAAATATGTCGCGTGATTTACGTGAGTATTTCGAAGAGATTGACATGGCCATTAATATTATCAAAAAAGAAAACGACTTTCTTGTTCTCAATGGACATTCAACTGGCGGACTTACATCAGCACTTTATGCCCATGCCAATAGAAATGAAAAAATAATTGACGGTTTAATTCTTAACAGCCCATTCTTTGATTTTAACAAACCAGCTTGGTTTAAAAATAACATATTACCAATTGTTGCAAAGTTTGGCCTCAAATTTCCTAGTCTGCCATCTCCTGAAGGATTAAAATCTGGATATGCGAAGAGTCTTCACAAATCACATAAAGGTGAATGGGATTTCGATTTTAATTATAAACCTTTAAAGGGCTTCAATATTAACTTTGGTTGGATAGCGGCAATTTATTATGCGCAAAAGAATCTCCAAAACGGGCTCGATATAAACTGCCCAACATTAGTAATGTATTCCTCCAATAGTGTAACCCCAGGAAATTATAATAAGAAAATGCACACTGCTGATTCTGTATTAGAAGTAGCGGATATCGAAAGGTATGCGGATGGAATAGGTAGCAATGTTAAGAAGGTTGAAATAAAAGATGGAGTTCATGATTTGATTCTCAGCAAAAAAGATGTTAGAGATATTACCTTTAGTGAAATGACTAATTTCATTAGCACTCTAAAAGCAAAATAGTATTTTCATACAACGAAAACCAGATTAATGAAATTTGCAGATTACAGAATTTCTCCGGATATCAAGAAGAGTCTAGCTGAGTTAGAGTTCAAACGGCCAACAGATATTCAATACAAGGCGATTCCACCAATCCTAAAGGGGGAAGATGTGCTTGCTATTGCTCAAACAGGCACTGGGAAAACAGCAGCTTTTGCTATTCCCATAATTAATTTAATTAGTCAGAAAAAAAGCAACAGCACCTCTGACGGAATACAATGTGTTATACTTGTTCCTACCCGTGAACTTGCCCTACAGATTACTGATGTTTTTAATAAAATTGCTAAATATACGGGTGTTAGTTCATTGACAGTCTATGGTGGTGTAGACCAAGATCCACAGATTAAAATGCTGAAGGTAGGAGTCGATATTCTTATTGCTACACCCGGAAGAATGTTTGATTTAGTTAGTCAGAAGTACATTTTCCTAAACAAAGTTAAAGTACTTATTCTTGATGAAGCAGATCATATGCTTGACCTGGGTTTCATCAAGGACATCCAAGATATTCAAAGGTTTCTTCCAAAAGATCACCAAACATTGTTCTTTTCAGCAACGATTGACAAGAAAATTAAGAAGCTCGCATATTCTCTTGTAACTAATCCCATTAGAATCCAGATTTCACCAAAAGATCCTGTTGCTAAGAATATTGAGCATTCAGTTGCCTTCATTGAAATGGACGACAAAAGATTCTTTCTGGAACGAGTAGTTAATAATAATCCTGATTCTAAGATATTGGTATTCGTTAGAACAAAGGTAAGGGCAGAGCGCGTTCTACTTGCTTTGGAGAGGGTAAAAATATCCAGTAAAACAATTCATGGCGAAAAAGATCAACAGGATAGGATTAATGTATTGAATGAATTCAGAACCGGAGAAAATAAAATACTGATCGCTACGGATGTAAGTTCACGAGGTATAGATATCCCTGATGTTGATTATGTAATAAATTATGACTTACCAGAGCAGCCTGAAAACTATGTCCACCGGGTAGGCAGAACTGGCAGAGCCTCAAAAAAAGGTCAGGCAATTTCCTTCTGTAGCAAAGATGAAAAAGCAGTTCTTGATGAAATTGAAAAATTTCTAGATAAAAAAGTTAATGTCCTGAAAATTACAAAGGATGATTATTGGGAGACTGTAGAAACATCCAATGAATCTCATTCTGATTGGAAGACCCTAATAAAACAGACAGAAGAGCTTATTGAAGAGAAAAAGAAGAAAAAGAAGAAATCTAGAAAGAAGAAGAAATAGAAGTATTATTCTTCAATTATAATTTCATTGGTAACATCTGCAGCTTTACTTAACATTGCATTAACACCACAATATCTTTCTTGAGATAGATTTACAGCTTTTTCAAGCTTAGCCAATGGAAGATCTTTTCCTTTAAATGTATAGATCACGTGTATTTTGTGATAATATTTAGGATGTTCTTCTGTAAGTTCTGCATGAACAACCATTTTAAAATCGGCT
>CALCGQ010000385.1 GCA_937901015.1 uncultured Bacteroidota bacterium
AGCAGCTCTCCCTTCAAGTATAAACTTATGTAAGGGTCTTAAATTATTCTAAACCCAACTCACTAACATATTTTTCAATCTTTTGTTCGAGTTCTTTATCAACACGTTCAAAATCTGCTTTTGAGTCCATTGGAGCTACAACACCAAAGTAGAATTTAATCTTAGGCTCTGTACCAGAAGGCCTTACACTAACCTTACCTCCATCTTTTGTGAAAAATTGTAGAACATTGGATGATGGAAGATCAATCTTGTTTTGGGTTCCCGTTTCAAGGTTTATAGTGGTTCCAGATAAATAATCATTGATTACCACAACTTTAGAGCCACCCAAGGACGTGGGAGGATTAGTTCTGAAATCCCTCATCATTTTCTGAATTTCTTCAGCTCCTGACTTTCCCTTTCGAACTACTGAGATTAGTTTCTCTTTATATAGTCCAAATTCTTCATATATCTGAAGCAGAAGTTCATATAGCCCAATCCCTTTGTCAGCTGCCCAAGCAGCAGTTTCAGCAATCATGGCACATGATATCACAGCATCCTTATCTCTAACAAAATCACCAACAAGATATCCATAGCTCTCTTCACCACCTCCAATAAAGGTTTTTTCGCCTTCATATTCTTTGATTTTGTCAGCTATATATTTAAAACCTGTTAGTACATCAAAATGTTCTACATTTTCCTTTTCAGCAATTTTTGCCAATAATTCAGAAGTAACAATTGTTTTAACAATATACTCATTACCTGTTAACTTACCTGATTCTTTCCATTTAGTAATTAGGTAATATATTAGTAATGATGCAGCCTGATTACCATTTAGAAGTATCATTTCATCACCTTTTCGTATGGCGATTCCAACACGATCAGCATCAGGGTCAGTAGCCATAACAAGATCAGCATCAATACTTTTAGCCTTTTGCATAGCTAGTTCTAAGGCAGCTGATTCTTCTGGATTTGGAGAAACTACTGTTGGAAAATTACCATCAGGAGTAGTTTGCTCATCAACCAGATATACCTGTTCAAAGCCAAACATTTTGAGCACCTTTGGAACAAGTGGTACACCGGTTCCATGGATAGGTGTAAATACGATTTTAAAATCCCGTTGACGTTTGATAGCATCAGGTGATAATGTTAGAGCATGAATATGATCCAAATAGATATTATCCACCTCTTCACCAATGATCTCAATTAAGTCAGAGTTACCATCGAACTTCACATCCGAAATATCTTTAATACTAAGAACCTCGGTAATTACATTCTTATCATGCGGACTTATTAACTGACCGCCATCATCCCAATATGCTTTATAACCATTGTATTCTTTCGGATTATGAGAAGCTGTAATCACAATACCTCCTTGACATCCAAAATGGCGAATGGCGAATGATAATTCGGGAGTTGGCCTTAGTTCATCAAAAAGATAAACCTTAATTCCGTTGGCTGAAAACACATCCGCAGTAATCTGTGCAAAATACTTACT
>CALCGQ010000386.1 GCA_937901015.1 uncultured Bacteroidota bacterium
GCCTGATAATCAGGCTCTATTTTTATGTCTTTATATCTGGTTTCAGCCAGATTTGCTTCCAGTGCTTTTGATTTGAATTTTTCTGCCATATAGATTGAAAATGCAAAAAATGATAATTTCTTTTAGTTAATTTTGCTCGTAATAAAAAGAGGATAATCTCACAAAGGTAGGAAATACTTCTTTTGGATTAATTTATACCTGCCTCATTATAATAAACAAAATACTATTAGCTATGACTAAAATAAAAATTGGAATCAACGGATTTGGACGAATTGGACGCAACGTATTTAAATTAGTTGAAGAAAGAACAAACATGGAAGTTGTTGGTATCAATGATTTAACTGACACTAAAACTCTAGCGCACTTATTAAAGTACGATTCTACACAAGGTAAATTTAATGGAACAGTAACATACAATGAAAACTGCATTATTGTTAATGGCAGAGAAATCAGAGTAAGCGCTGAAAGAATGCCTATTGATATTAAATGGGCAGATACACCTGATGTAGTTATTGAGGCAACAGGTATTTTCAGAATGAAAGAAAGTAATAAAGGCGGTTACGGTGATCACCTTAAGAATGGTGCAAAGAAAGTTATCCTTACTGTTCCTGCAAAGGATCAGATTGACAGAATGATTGTTCTTGGTGTTAATGATGACGAATTACAGGATGAAGACCAATGTGTATCAAACGCATCATGTACAACAAACTGTTTAGCACCTATTGCTAAGGTTCTTAACGACAGATTTGGAATAGAGAATGGTTTAATGACTACTATTCATGCTTATACTAATGATCAAGCAATACTAGATGCACCTCATTCAGACTTAAGAAGAGCTAGATCAGCAGCAGTTAGTCAAATTCCAACAACCACAGGAGCTGCAAAAGCAGTAGGTAAAGTAATTCCAGATCTAAACGGAAAACTTGATGGAATGGCAATTCGTATTCCAACTCCAACAGGATCACTTGTTGACCTTGTTGTAAATCTTAAAACAGAAGCTTCTAAGGATGAAATCAATGCTGCAATGAAAGAGGCTGCTGAAGGACCAATGAAAGGTATCCTAGAATATCAACCAGACCCAATTGTAAGTGTTGATATCATTCACAATACACATTCATCCATTTATGATGTTGATAGTTTAATGGTACAAGGTAAAACAGTAAAAGTTCTTTCTTGGTACGATAATGAATGGGGATACTCATGTAGAGTAGTTGATTTAGTAGACCTTTTCAACTTATAGAATATTAATTTTTGAGTTAGTTTGTGGGTTAGTGATTACTGGATATCACTGGCCCACTTTCTTTTTTATGGCCTAATTACCATGCTAATAAACTTGCATTAATCCTATTTTCCATAAGATAGAAACAAAAATTTCTCATTGCCACATTTTAGAATTAGTTATTGAAGAGATTTATAGCTTTGCTACCAATGACACTAAATATTATGTTTCTGTTTATCTACCTGTTCTGTAAATAATCAACTTTGACGATTCAGTGGGTTTATTTGCGGCTATTTGTGAGCACTTTGTGAGCACTTTGTGAAACTTTGTGGTAAAATACAATTTATGTTTAACCACAAAGTCACACTAAGAATTGCACAAAGTATATCTAAGGAATATATTCATACTTATAATTAATCGTTAAACTTACTATTTGTAATTCATAGAGGTTTTAGCTTGATATTGTCATTATACTATGTGTTCCCTTTTCAATGGGTGTTATGTCTCAGAATGACAAAAAATCAATCTTAACTTGAAATGTTGATTAACTAATTCATTTTGGCATTTTAGCATATCAATATTACTGTTTTCAATCATTCACGCATTGTCTCCTTTCTAATACCCACAGTTAACTTAATTAATCCTTTTATGGAAAAATACTACAAAGGATAATGGATAACTCCCACAGAACTATCCCTATCTGCTCCTGTTGAAGATGCTAAACAATTTACTTCGCTACTACTCCTCAATACCCCAAGAAAGGCGAATATCATAGCCTCCTTAAAATCAACAACTCGTTTCGAGGGTAAAACAACGTTTAAACCTGTTTCCAATTTAATAGCCGTTGTTAAGAATGTATTATGTGCTCCTCCTCCTGTTATAACTATTATTTGATCAGGCCTATTTTCCAGTGACTTATGTAACTGAAAGGCAATATGTTTACACACGGTATATAACTTATCCTGTACTGATGTATCTGAGTTATCAAGTATTGGAATAAACTCACTTACCACCAACTGATTGCTTATGGACTTTGGAATATCAAGAGAATAATAATTATGGTTATTAAGGTTTTTGAATAGTTCAAGATTCAATTTACCCAACTGAGCATAATTTCCGTTTGTATCAAAGGGTGAACCAAGTTGCCTGCTTAAGTAGTTCAATAATTGATTTGCAGGACATATATCAGATGCAATTCGCTTACCATCCTTTTCATATGATACATTTGCAATTCCTCCAATATTAAGGCAATAGTCGTATTCAGAAAAAAGAAGTCGATCACCAATTGGTACAAGAGGTGCTCCTTGTCCCCCAAGTAGTATATCTCCAGTACGGAAATCATTAATGGTTTTAATTCCACATGACTGGGCAATGGCTTGTCCATTTCCTATCTGAAGAGTATACCCCTTTTCAGGATTATGAAATACGGTATGACCATGTGAAGAAACTATATCAGGTGATAGACCATGCTTACTAATGAAATCATGAGTTTTTTTTCCGATATATAGCCCAAAATTAATATCAAGTTCAATAAGTTTGTCGGCCCTTATATTTGGAGCTTCTTGCAATGATGACAACCAGCTTTCTGGGTATGGGATTGTCTCAGCAATGATAATATCATATTTCCATACTTCATCATTAACAAATTCACAATAAGCAATATCAAGCCCATCAAGTGAACTCCCTGACATTATCCCTATTGTTCTATATTTTTCCACAAGCAATATATATTGTTATTATAATACTTCCAATAAGGTCTCCATCTTCATACCTCTTGATCCTTTAATAAGGATATCTGCATTCTCGATTCTTCTATCTGTTAAAAACAACAAAGCCTCTTTTGTATTTGAAAAAGTCAAATAATCATGATTATCAACCTGACAAAAGTCTTTACCTATTAATATAACGTTAGTAAATCCATAAGTTTTAATCTGATCAACAATGGATCGATGCTCCTCTTTTGAAAATTCACCAAGCTCAAACATATCACCTAGTAATATCCATGGATTATCAAATTTACTTTCAAAAAAACTTGCAAGAGCCTCTTTCATGCTAAATGGGTTTGCATTGTAGGCATCAAGAATAATACGGTTTCTATCTGTGGTTATCTGCTGTGATCTATTGTTGGTAGATATATAGCT
>CALCGQ010000387.1 GCA_937901015.1 uncultured Bacteroidota bacterium
TATTGTTTTTCACAATATTAGCTGCCGTAGCCTTTCTTGTGATTAAATATTTTGAATGGGGAGCAAAAATTGAACATGGTTTATGGCCAGGGATGGAACACTTTAGCTCTCTTTCTAATGGAGAACAGTTGTACTTCTATCTTTACTTTTTCATGACTGGTTTACATGGTTTACATGTTGTTGTAGGGATGATTTTCATTCTTGTGGTTATGAACAGAATTAAAAAAGGTACCATAAACAAGGATAAGGATCAATTACTTGAAAATTCAGGTCTTTACTGGCACCTGGTAGATTTAATTTGGATCTACTTATTCCCACTATTCTACCTAATTCATTAATACTATGAGCACAAAAAACACATCAAAAGATCATATGGAAGATGCACCTCATATTACAAGTTATGTTGAGCATTTTGGCACATGGGTAAGTCTTATTCTGCTTACTTTCATGACAGTTTTCATTTCAGTATTTGGAGCAGACCTTAATACACTAACAGTTGCTACAGCAATGTTTATAGCAAGCGTTAAAGCATTGGTGGTTGCATATTATTTTATGCACTTAAAATATGATCCAAAAATTTACAGAGTAATGATTCTTGTTGTAATGGCATTATTTATGGTATTTATGACTATGACTATAATAGATTATTTAACTCGATAAAAAAAATTACATGAACGCATCAAACTTTGTTGAAGGAGTTGATTTTTCACTTTATCTTATATTAAGTATCTCTGTTTTCTTTTTAGTAGGGATTACAATTGTAATGATATATTTTCTTTTTAGATATAGTAAAAAGAGAAATCCTGTTGCCACCAATATTCCTCATAATACTTATCTTGAGATTATCTGGACTGTTATTCCAACAATTCTTGTACTTATTATGTTTTGGTATGGATGGACAGGTTATAAACCTATGTTAACCGCCCCTGACGATGCAATGGAAATTGATGCCATTGGTCAGATGTGGAAGTGGACCTTTAAATATGAAAATGGCAAAACTTCTGACTCATTGGTAATTCCAATTAATCAGCCAGTTAAGCTTAATTTAATATCAAAAGACGTACTCCATTCACTCTATATTCCTGCATTTAGAGTTAAGCAAGATGTAGTACCCGGAAAGGATTACATGATGTGGTTTACCGGACAAAAATTAGGCACATATGATATACTTTGTGCTGAATATTGCGGACAATTGCATTCATACATGCTAAGTACTTGTAATGTGGTTGAAAATGAAACATTTGAAAACTGGTTGGTTACAACTCAAACTGCCACCGATGAACATCCCGGATTAACACTTATTAAAACAAATGCATGTCTTTCATGTCATACACGTGATGGTAGCAGATTGGTTGGACCTAGTTTCAAGGGTCTTGTTGGTAGAGAAGAAACTATCATAAGAAACGGTGTCAGTGAAGATGTAGTTATGGATAGTGAGCTTATTACCAGCAAAATAAAAGATCCAACATCATTTTCAGTTGATGGTTATCAGGCTGGACTGATGACTCCTTATGCGGAGATATTATCAGATGATGATATCAACCAAATTATTGATTATATTTCAACATTGAAATAAGAGTTAATAAACTCATGTTATGAAAAAATGGATTAGTATAATACTTGAACTTAATAAGGTTAGAATAACCGTAGCCGTAACATTAACAACAATGGCTGGCTATATTCTTGCTAAAGGCACTATCGATTCCGGGATAATATTACCAGTTCTGGGTATTTTCATACTTGCTTGTGGATCTGCTGCCATAAATCACATCCAAGATAACGACAAGGATGCAATTATGGAGCGTACAAGTAAACGCCCCATTCCATCTGGAGATCTAAGCCTAAAAATGGCATGGTTAATTGCTATTTCTCAGATTAGTTTGGGTTCATTTCTAATTTATTATGGTAGTGGCTTTCTTGCAATGCAGTTAGGTATATTAGCATTAATATGGTACAATGGTATTTACACTCCCCTTAAACGCAAAACAGCTTTTGCAGTAATTCCAGGAAGCGTTATTGGAGCAATCCCTCCCCTAGTTGGTTGGGTAGCAGCAGGAGGAAGTCTTTTAGATCCTAAAGCAGTGGTTCTAGGTCTTTTCTTTTTCATGTGGCAGGTACCACATTTTTGGTTGTTAATGCTTAAGTACGGTGAAGAATACGATAAAGCTGGTTTTCCATCAATTACCTCTAAGATTAGCAAACAACAGGTTAAGAATTCTACATTTCTATGGACTGTTGCCACAGCTGTATCAGCATTAATGGTAGCAATGTCTGGTTTAATTAGCCTAATGATCTTCAAAATTTTAATCCTTGTTGCATCAATCTGGCTAATTGTAATCTTTTCAAAGTTAATTAGGAAACAAACAGGTGAGTTTAACCCTTTCTATTATTTCATGCGTATAAATTACTTTGTATTAATTATGATATTGGTACTTAGTATTGAGCCCTTAGTAAACTAGAAAAGTAGTGTTATAAAATAACTACAAATTTTCCTTCTAAACACATCCATTACTATTATATATGTTCTACCTTTGTTAGAGAAAAATCTCTTATTGGTATGAACTACCTTACACGCATTCTAAAGTTTTATATTGACGGATTCCGCAGTATGACCGTAGGTAAGAAGCTGTGGCTGATAATATTTATCAAGCTTTTTATCATGTTTGCAATACTAAAAATTTTCTTCTTCCCCAATCTACTTCAAACTAACTTCAGTTCCGATGAAGAGAGAAGTAATCATGTTATTGAACAAATAACCAGAATAAAATAAACTTTATGATATGGAGAATTTTGATTTAGCATTGGTAGACTGGTCGCGAGCCCAGTTTGCACTAACAGCTATGTATCATTGGATATTCGTACCTCTCACTCTAGGGCTGTCTTTTATTGTCGCAATAATGATGAGTATCTATGTACGAACCGGTGATCCAGAATGGAAGAAAATCACAAAGTTCTGGATGACACTTTTCGGAATTAATTTCGCCATTGGTGTAGCTACTGGTATAATACTTGAGTTTGAATTTGGAACAAACTGGTCGAACTATTCATGGTTTGTAGGAGATATATTTGGAGCTCCTCTTGCCATAGAAGGAATTCTGGCATTCTTCCTGGAATCTACTTTTATAGCAATACTATTCTTTGGCTGGGGAAGAGTCAGTAAAAAATTCCACCTTCTTTCAGCATGGCTTGTTGCACTTGGTTCAAATCTTAGTGCTTTATGGATTCTTGTTGCAAACGCATGGATGCAAAACCCTGTGGGCATGACCTTTAACCCTGACACTGCAAGAAATGAAATGACAAACTTCTGGGATGTCCTTCTTTCTCCAACGGCTGTAAATAAGTTTCTTCATACCATTACTTCTGCCTATGTTCTAGCAGCAATATTTGTAGTTGGAGTTAGTGCATGGTTCATATTGAAAAATAGAAAAATCCTTTTCGCTAAGAGAAGTATGCTAATAGCTTCTACTTTTGGAATATTATCTACTCTGTTCATGCTAATGACTGGTGACGAATCCGCCAGACAAGTATTCAAAGATCAGCCCATGAAATTTGCTGCAATGGAAGGTCTATATGAAGGCGAACAAAATGCGCCTTTAGTAGTAATTGGGTTTATGCAAAAAGCGCCCACAACTGAAAACCCAAAAAGAGCAGATTTTGTTTTTAAGATTGAAATTCCAAATCTACTATCATATATGGCTGCATTGGATCCAAATGCATTCGTTCCCGGAATAAACGATATGATAAGAGGGAATGAAGAATTTGGTATTACTTCCTATTATGAAAGAATTAGAAGAGGTAAAATTGCAATCACAGCATTGAGTAATTACAAATCAGCAAAGAATGCAAACGACCAAGCCAAAGCAGATTCTGAACTAATTAAGTTCAGAGATAATTACCAATATTTCGGTTATGGATATTATGATAACCCCTATAATATGATTCCAAATGTCCCCTTATCATTCTATGCCTTTCATACGATGGTAGGACTTGGCACCATGTTCTTCGTATTATTTGTTGTTATCCTCTGGTTTCTCTTTAAAAGAGATATTGTAGCTGCAAGATGGTTGTTGTACACAGCCTTGTGGTTTATTCCATTGGCTTATATTGCGCAGCAAGCTGGTTGGATAGTTGCTGAGTTTGGACGTCAGCCATGGGTGGTTCAGGATTTAATGCCTACCCTAAGCGCTGTTTCAAATATTGATCATCATAATGTTATCATTACATTTATAATTTTTGCCGTTACCTTCACAACTCTTCTAATCGCAGAGGTAAAAATAATGGTA
>CALCGQ010000388.1 GCA_937901015.1 uncultured Bacteroidota bacterium
TGTAGACTATAAAAAGGAAAATATACTTTCTGCTGCATCTTGTACCACAAATGCCTCAGCGCCTATTTTATCAGTACTCGAAGAAGAATATGGAATTGTTCAAGGACATCTTGAGACTGTGCATTCTTATACCAACGACCAGAACTTACTTGACAATATGCACAAGAAAACTCGTCGTGGCAGATCAGCACCATTAAACCTAGTGATAACAGAAACAGGTGCTGCAAAGGCAGTAACTAAGATTGTTCCAAGCTTATTGGGCAAACTTACTGGAAATGCAATTCGCGTTCCTACCCCAAACGTTTCATTGGTAATCTTAAAACTGACTCTTGGGAAAGAAACTTCCACACAAGAGATAAATGATTTAATGCGCAAGACTTCATTGACAGGTGATTTGGTTGCACAGGTTAAGTATTCAACATCTGCCGATGCGGTATCTTCTGACTTTATGAGTGAACCTGCAACTTCAGTTTTTGATAGCCACGCAACGATTGTATCTCCAAATAAAAAAGGACTTGTTGCTTACATTTGGTATGATAATGAATTTGGATATACATTACAGGTAATAAGAGTTGCTAAAAATATGGCTGGCGTTAAACGTCCGACTTATTATTAAGTACTTTTTAAAAAAAATCTATTTGCAAAAACCAAAGTTGCTTTTATTATGCAACTTTGGTTTTTACATTTTAAGATAATGGTCAAAATATCAGTCAAATACATGTGCAAAACTTTAACTGTTTAATTATAACATAAAGGCGTTGATTATTATCTTTGCATTTTATTTTTGAAAACACTTTTTATGGTAAATCACTATCATAAAGGTTGATTATATTTATTGAATAGTAAAAAGCTGAATGATGAAAAGAAATGTAAAGTATATTTTTGTGACAGGCGGAGTATCTTCTTCACTTGGAAAAGGAATAATCTCTGCCTCATTGGCAAAATTACTTCAAGGAAGAGGTTTTTCAGTTACTATTCAAAAACTTGACCCATATATAAATATCGATCCTGGAACTCTTAACCCATATGAACATGGTGAATGCTATGTTACAGATGATGGAGCTGAGACAGATTTAGACCTTGGGCATTATGAACGTTTCTCAAATAGCCCAACCTCACAGGCTAATAACGTAACAACAGGCCGCATTTACCAAAATGTAATTAGCAAGGAGAGAAAAGGAGAATACTTAGGAACTACAGTTCAGGTTGTTCCTCATATAACAGATGAAATTAAAAGAAGTGTTAAAATACTAGGGAAAACTGATAATTACGATTTTGTAATTACCGAAATAGGCGGGACTGTTGGTGATATCGAGTCGTTTCCTTTTATTGAGACGGTTAGGCAGATGAAGTGGGAGTTAGGTAACGATTGTGCAGTTATTCATCTTACCCTTGTTCCGTTTTTAAGGGCTGCAGGTGAGCTTAAAACTAAACCTACTCAACATTCTGTAAAAACAATGCTGGAACAGGGAGTTCAACCAGACATTATCGTTTGCCGAACTGAACACCATCTAAATGAAGGCATTAAAAGAAAAATAGCACAGTTCTGCAACGTTTCACCAACATCTGTTATTGAATCAATTGATGCAGAGACTATTTATGATGTACCATTGTTAATGCGTGAAGAAAAACTTGATATTGAAGTTTTAAAAGTCACAAATACAGCTATTCCCGACAATTTTGACCTAAGCAATTGGGAAAGATTTGTTCATGTTCTTAAAAATCCAAAGGGAGAAGTTAAGATTGGCTTAATTGGAAAATATGTTGAACTAAAGGATGCCTATAAATCAATAAATGAAGCACTTGTGCATGGTGGTACCGAAAACGAATACAAAGTAAATACAATTAGTATTCAGTCGGATCATATAAATGCATCAAACGTAGCTGAAAAACTAAGTGGACTTGATGGTATTCTCGTTGCACCTGGTTTTGGAGGAAGAGGTATTGAGGGTAAAATTGATGCTATTAAATTTGCTAGGGAAAACAATATTCCTTTCTTAGGTATTTGTTTGGGTATGCAATGCGCTGCAATTGAGTTTTCCAGAAATGTACTTGGATTAACCGATGCTCATACAACTGAAATAAACAATAAAACTACCCATCCTGTTATTAACTTAATGGAGGAACAAAAGAATGTGACCAATTTAGGCGGCAGCATGCGTCTTGGTTTATATGATTGTCATATTGATAAAGATTCCAAAACTTATAAAGAATACAACAAACAGGACATTCAGGAAAGACATCGTCATCGCTATGAATTTAATAATGAATATCGTGAAAAATTTGTTGAAAATGGAATGCAATTGGCCGGTATAAATAAGGACAAAGACCTTGTTGAGATTATCGAACTTAAAGATCATCCATGGTTCATTGGTGTTCAGTTTCACCCTGAATATAAAAGTACTGTAAAAGTACCTCATCCATTATTTACAGGATTTGTAAGGGCTGCCATAGAGCATATGAACTCTTAACATTTATAGAATATTTCTTTGGCTGATTATTTCTCTAAGTAATCATGTAGTTTCTTATTTATAGACATTATTCCTTGATTTCTTTATGGATAACAACGTATTACTAAATTCTGAAAAATGCATCTCAACTAAGTCTCCAATATTAGTTTTGTCGTATAATGTTTTATTAACCTTATAACGATAATTGTTAATTATAAAGTAGACCAAGTAATTAGGTTTCATTTTTTGACTCCATTGTTTGGGAAATCTATCTCCAAGACCGGGTATATGCAAAGTTCCACTACCAGCTTCAAATGAAGTCCTATCCTCTTTACCGCTAACCTTTCCTGTCTTTACTTTTTTTGACCCTATTTTTAGGTCTTTGTAATATTTACGATTTATAAGGTAGAATATCACAAAACAAATTGTAGCAAAACCAATATCTGAACTTAATAAGATTATGGGATTGTATTGGACATCCCTACCCAACAGAAAATACAGATTGATAATAGCACCAATACCTATAAAAAGAATGGGTATTAGGTACCCAGGTTTGGTCATATGTATCAGTTCTTTCCTATCAGTTTCTGTTAGATTTAGTGATTTACTTTTCATTTAAGTTTGGTTGTTACTATTATCTAAAACTTGGAATTTCTATTCTGCTTTCGGTTTCTTCTTACGACCTGCTTTTTGCAAAGCGCTATTTATTATCCATTCAATTTGGCCATTGGAACTTCGAAATTCATCCTGAGCCCATTTCTCAATAGCCTCAAGCACCTCTGGATCTACCCTCAATACAAATGCTTTCTTCTTACCCATCCTTATTAATCTCCATCATTTTTCTAACAGCACGATCAATGGACTCACCTCGCTCTGTTCCTATTAGTATTTTAGTACCTTTATTCAAGTGTAGTTGTAATCCGATATTACCCTTAACATTATAAGCTTTACCCCATTTCTTAGTACCTTGTTTAACTCCCCAGCCTCCATACTCTTTTATGGGCTTGTATTTTCGAACTTTATACTTTTGTATGTCTTTTGGTTGAAAAATAATGGGCTTTTTTATCAAAGGTCTGAAAGTTAGAGTAATGTTCTCGGAACTTATTATTACAACTAGTTTTGAACCAAATAGAAAGAGCCCTGATATCAATAGTACTAATGTTATTAATACAGAAGTTAGTACCAACCCTTTATCTGTCATAGGTTCATCACCAATAGGTTCATTCAATACAAACTGACTATACATTGCAAAAAGGAAAAAGCTAATTGTAACAGCATAAATCACACCCATACTCAAATAAAGCCCTGGTGAACCAAATTTCTGCTCTTCTTTAAATAGTATCCTTCCCATTACTCACAACTTATTCATTTCTACCTTCACACATTCACTCATTCACTCATTCACTCATAGCCTCATTCTCTACGAATACAAACTACCAGTATTTACTACAGGTGAAACATCTTTATCAGAAGTAAGCACAACCATTAAGTTACTAACCATACTAGCTTTTCTTTCTTCATCCAACTCAATAATGTTTTTTTCAGATAATGCTTCCAATGCCATCTCAACCATACTTACAGCACCTTCAACTATCTTATATCTTGCTGCAACAATTGCCGTTGCTTGTTGGCGTTTCAACATTGCTCCTGCTATTTCCTGTGCATAGGCAATGTAGTTAATTCTTGCTTCAATTACTTTAATTCCAGCGATAGACAAGCGTTTAGTGATTTCATCTTCCAACATTTCGTTTACAGCTTCACCACCACCTCGGAGTGTAATATTCGCATCCTCATCTTCAAAATTATCATATGAATAATGACCAGCCAATTTTCTTATGGCTGCTTCACTTTGAATGTCAACAAAATGTACATAATCATCCACATCGAATGCAGCTTTATATGTATCTTCAACTTTCCAAACCATAACTACCCCAATCATTACAGGGTTTCCAATTTTATCATTTACCTTTATTGGTTCACTATCAAGATTTCTGGCTCTCAAGGATATTCTCTTTCTGGTAAAAAATGGGTTAACCCACATAAAACCATTTTTCTTTATGGTGCCTTTGTATGCACCAAATAGAATAACAACTTTTGATTCATTTGGATCTACAGTTATCAAACCCGCCATACCAAATATTCCAATCAATATGAATATGGCCATCCATATCATTTTAGCAAATATGATAGCTGCTACGGGAATAGCAATCAATAAAAATATTACTAATAATGCTAAGTAACCCGACATTGGTGAATAATCTACTTCTTCTCTCATTTTATTATTTTTTATATTATTTTGATATTATTTTGATATCACAAATGTATGTCATTTTTGATCACTTGTCAAGTGTTTTAGCAAAAAAAAATGTGGTAAATAATTTACCATGAATATTTTTATGCAAAAATGACATAGTAACATTGTCTCATAAGGCTAACATACAAGGACTTACACAATCCACCTAGTGGCACGATAATTGTCAAATATTTAAAAATTCTCAATATATTTGCAAACTTATTTCCCGTAAGGGGAAAAGGTAAATCGATAAATACAATCCGATGAATAAAAACTCAATTATTGGTTTCATTCTTATAGCCGGAATTATGATAGGCTACACATACTGGATGGCACCTTCGGAAGAACAACTAGCCAGACAGCAATATGTAGCTGATTCAATTGCTCAAGTTAATAAACAAAGAGCAGAAGAGGTAGCCCGTCAAACAAAAGTATTAGATGAGGCTCAGGAAATTGAAACTACAATTGAAGAAGTTAACACCGTTACTTCTGATAATTATGCAGATTTAAAAAATAAATATGATTTATTTGCGAATGCAGCCATTGGTGATGAACAGATATATGTAATCGAAAATGATCTTATAAAACTTGAAATAAGCAATAAGGGTGGAGCAATTAAGACTGTTGAACTTAAGGAATATCAAACCTATGATTCTTTACCTGTAATCCTATTTAACCCTGAAACATCTAAATTTGGCTTATCCTTCTTCTCCAATAATCGGATAATAAATACTGAGAATTTCTTTTTTACACCAAGCGATAACTTATCAATTCACACTACTGTCCACAAAGATAACTCATTAACATTCAGCATGAGATTGTTTACTGGCTCTGAAGAAGGTGTTGTTAATACCAATAGTTATATTGAGTATTTATATACTTTGAGTGGCAATAACTATATGTTTGATTTTACCATCAATATGGTGGGAATGGATGGTGCTATTTCTTCAAACTCCAGCTATGTTGACTTAAACTGGTATGCCGATTTACGTCAACAGGAGAAAACACAGGATCAATTTAATGGTTCAACTATTTATTATAAGTTCTATCAGGATGAGGTAGACTACCTTAGTGAAACTGATAATGATGAAGAGCAGATTACAACAAAACTAAAATGGGTATCATTCAAACAAAGGTTCTTCTCTTCAACTTTAGTTGCAAAAAATTCATTTGAAAATGGTAAAATAGAAGTATTTGAAAACGAAAACCCAAGCTCTGATAGATATTTGAAATCGATGGTTGCTGATTTTGAGCTACCAATTAATCTAAAAGGTACCACAAGCATACCATTATCATTTTATTTCGGTCCAAATAAGTTTTATACACTTCAGGCTTACGATCTGGGATTAGAACGTCAAATTCCAATTGGTTGGGGATTTTTCTTACTGGCATGGATTAATGAATACATTGTAATTCCAACATTTGACTGGTTGGGTGGATATGGTTGGAACTATGGAATAGTAATTTTGGTTCTGACAATTATGCTCAAAACACTGCTATTTCCAATTGCATATAAAACATATTATTCATCAGCTAAGATGAGGGTACTAAAACCTGAAATTGATGAATTATCAAAGAAATTCCCTAAAAAGGAAGATGCAATGAAAAAACAACAAGCCGTAATGAGCTTGTATAAAAAAGCCGGGGCAAATCCTGCTGCAGGATGTGTACCAATGCTATTGCAGATGCCGATTCTGTTCGCTATGTTTAGGTTTTTCCCAGCATCAATTGAACTTCGACAACAGCCATTTTTATGGGCTCATGACTTATCAAGTTATGATTCAATTGCAAGTTTGCCATTCAATATCCCATTTTACGGCGACCATGTAAGTTTATTTACATTATTGATGACAGTATCAACCATCATGTATACATATATGAATAACCAGATGATGGCGGGCCAAACCCAACAAATGCCGGGTATGAAGACAATGATGTATATGATGCCTATTATGTTCCTTGGAATTTTCAACGGTTATGCTTCAGGACTTAGCTATTATTACTTCTTAGCCAATATTATTACATTTGGTCAGATGTTTGTATTCAGATATGCCATAAATGAAGACAAACTTCGTGCAAAAATTGAAGCGAATAAAAAGAAACCTGCCAAGAAGAAATCAGCGTTTCAAAAACGTCTTGAAGAAGCTGCAAAACAGAAGAGAAAATAACCAATAGATTAGACTTCAAGAACGACATTAATTATTACTTCAAATGAGGATTAGAAAGTTAGCAATATTAACTATTCTGTTTTTGACAATTGCAGCAACAGCTATTTCTCAAAAAGTCTATGTCTATAATCAACAAACTGGCAACCCAGTAGCAAACGTTGCTCTTTTTAATACTGATCATTCAAAGACAGGTTTTACAAGTAGTGTTGGTATTGCTGATATCAGTTATTTTTCTGATAATGAGGAGATCATTTTTCAGCATCCTTCATACACATCAATCATACTTTCAAAAGCGGCAATTGCTCAACTTAATTTTAAGGTTCCCTTAAGTGAAG
>CALCGQ010000389.1 GCA_937901015.1 uncultured Bacteroidota bacterium
ATGGTGGCCCATCCTGCTTCGGTTATTACGATTTTAGCATCAGGAAGAGCATCTTGTACTTCTTTCAGATTACTAATTGAATAAACCATTGCACTGTCAATACCCTGACCTTCCCATAAAGGATAAATATGGACAGAAACAAAATCAACTTCTTTTGCAAGATCTGCACCGCTATCAGCCCACCATTTAAAATTATCAGCAACAGTTACATATTGTTTGATTGCTCCCTTTACCTTTTGAACATATGAAATCACAGTTTCAACCTCAACCATATGATCATTCCAACTTACAAGAGCTTCATTTCCTACATTAACAGCAACCACTATTTTGTTGTACTCTGTTGCAAGTCTAATGGCTCTGTCAATTTCTTCTAAATTCAGTTTTGCATTAGCTTTCAGTTCTTCATCGGGAATTGGTTCATTCAACCATCCGCAACCTTCATGATTACTAAACTCTGCTTGTAACCAAACTCCTAGCATTACCTTTATATCGAGATTATTGTTCTTGATTACTTCAAGAACCATTTCAGAATTCTTACCGCTATCATACAACCTAATTAAATGAAAATCAGGTTTTCCTGAAATAATCAACAGGTCTTCCAATATCTCTTCATAAGTAGGGATAACAGCTCCCTCTCCTCTATCAGGATGTTGCCCATCTCTGAATCCTGAATAGCAAATAGCCCTGGATATACCTACTAATAAATCTTTTTCTGCCTGTTTAATTCCTTCTGTTTGATGAGTAGATTCTCTCATAGATTTTTTGCTCGTTTTACATGAAAACATGAACAGCAGAGTAATAATTAATACCAGTTGACCTGTTTTTCTTATTATCATCATAATCCCTATTTTCATTTTATTATCTATTTGATTCCCATTTTCAGGAATACCAATTAATATTTTAGCTTC
Organism: uncultured Bacteroidota bacterium; assembly: GCA_937901015.1. Classification (GTDB taxonomy): domain Bacteria; phylum Bacteroidota; class Bacteroidia; order Bacteroidales; family F082. Next base: position 909 of record CALCGQ010000389.1, read on the forward strand.
TCATTTTTATCCCAAAGTCCCCAATATGGACCAACATCACCTTCACTATCTACTTTCCAAGATTCATCAAATGAAGAAAAGTAGAAGATATCAATATCTTCATCCTTTGACCATTGTTGAGAATTGATAAAATATATAAGTGAATTATTAACAGAAGGTTCAGCTCCATATAACTTTTGTCCTTTATTAGGCCAACCTGTTTCTGTAATTATTACTTTTTTGCCTTTAGCAACTTTTGCAACCCTTGCATACATATCTTTCATGTATAGAAGAGAATATTCAATGCTACAGCCTTCCCAGAAAGGATAGCAGTTTGCAAGCATTACATCGCAAGCTTCAGTAATTCTAGGATGATTCTCAAATTCATAATAAGCATCAACATAACCAACTGGTACACTGGGAATCTGCTTTTTTACATTTTCAATATATCCCAATAGCTCATTCTCACTCAGGTCACCACGATATAGTACCTCATTACCTACAGCTGCTACATCAACATATCCTTCTTTAGTAATCTTTATCAGGTTTTCTATTTCTTTCGCATTTATGCTTTCATCTTTTCCCAACCAGGCTCCAACAAGAGTTTTTATCCCAAATTCATGTGCAATTTTTGGTATCAGCTCATTTCCTTCTGTACATGAAAAAGAGCGAATCCATTTTGTATGGGGTGCGATAACTTTAATCCTTCTTCTAATCTGTTCTTCAGATAGTATGGTACCTGGCTTTTGTCCGTCAGTATATGGACTAAAACATAAACCATGCATGGGATGTTGGAGAACTTTATGAAAAAGATCCACTAATTCATCCTTATCTTTATGCAAGGCATTTACGCCGGTAAGGGCTAATATTTTTTCACTTCTAAATGACATTCTTATTTTTGATTATAGTTACTTCAACTAACTTAATTTCACAACTACGGTTAAATATTTTATTACTAATTACCTCATTAATCGTGTTACCATCAACAGTTTCTTCAGTACCATTATTGAAAATGGTAGTTATGCTTTGGTTATCTGAAAACTTATATACAATAGGCACTTGGCAACATGTAAAACCAATCTGATTCTCTTTCAATTCTATCTCAAATTTGTTACCATCGGGTGAATAATATTCGAATAATTGACTTTTATCAAGTATCTCTGCATCATTGAATAATGAAGTTTCGAATACAATCTTACCTTCTTTGATCCTAACTCCCATCTCACCATTTCTGGATATAATATCCTCCTTAACCTGACCTGTTAATCCAGGTTGTTTTACACCTGAGTTTGCAGGTGTATGAGAATAGGCATCAGTTGGGAAAGCACCGTATAGATCAGGTGATTTATATAGACCTATTCCTGCTTTTATCTCATAATAATGATCTTTCATTTGACCAATTATCAAATCATTAGCACCCTCTTTAATTGCCTTGAAATAACACTCTTGCGTTGCCAATAGCAATTTGGAAACCATATGCCAATAAATGGAACCCAAGCCTTCATAACCATAAAATGTTCCTGAGCGTCCAGTAAATGATTGGTGATCGAATATAATCTCGTATATCTGTAATATTCTTTCTTTTTCCTCTTCTACAAGTTGGTTATAGCTTCCCACTCTTAGTTTATCCAAAGATTCTTCAAGGGCATCTGCATTCCTTGCTGTACCTACAAAGTGATAAGAGCCTTCATTATCAACTTGAATAATTGATCTTTCCCCATCTTCAATCAATTTAGTTAATAACAAAGACTCCTTCACATATTTCTCAGGTATTACATTTTTTTCCAAAAACCTTGGTAATTGACGATCAGGATAAAGGATATAACTATACTGATCTTCTCTGAACATGCTACTATTCTTTAACGAATTGAGCACTTTTAGACTTTCCTCAGTAGTTAGTAATCCTGATGTAAGAACGGCAACCTGCCCCTCCAACATTTCATATAAGTTGCGAATGGAAATACCAGTATCGCTAATTGAAATCAGGTTATAGGCGTGATATAAACCATCATCTCGCTTGTTAGCAACGATTGATTTATCTATATATAATAAGCTTAGTTCTGTAAATGATTTTAGTTCTTCAACTGTAATCTTATTTTTAATACCTGAAAAAGAGAAGCTATAGATTTGTTTTCTAAACTTTCCGTGTGCCTCACCGAGGCTGTCGGTAAAACTCTTTCTTTCAATATCTGAAAAACCATTGCCAAGAATCGAAACGTTCTCCGCAAAAACTTTATTTATAGTGTTAAATAAAACATATAGTTCTTCGGAGATAGCTATATCTGAAAATGATATTTTCTCAAATTTAGTATTCCAGAATTTCAAGAACCTTCGCAGGTAATATAAAGTTACCATTGATGTTCCATTTCCAACTAATGCATTGTTTGCATCATTCCATTCAGGGCGTTGAGTGTTTAGCCA
>CALCGQ010000390.1 GCA_937901015.1 uncultured Bacteroidota bacterium
GGGGCTCTTAGTCTGTTATGCTGACCGTGAGTTGCATCGTTTACACCTTTAAAGTTGTAACGTTTAACAACACCTTGAAATCCTTTTCCCTTAGAAGTACCTACTACATCTATGAATTCACCTTCTTTAAAAACATCAACGGTTAATACATCGCCGAATTGTTTCTTATCCTCAAATCTGCTAAACTCAGCTACATATCTTTTTGGAGTTGTTTTCGCTTTGGCGAAATGACCTTGCATTGCCTTGGTTGTATGCTTTTCTTTCTTTTCCTCAAAAGCAAGTTGAACAGCTTCGTATCCATCAACTTCCTTTGTGCGGATCTGGCTTACAACACACGGTCCTGCTTGAATTACGGTACAAGGAATATTCTTTCCATCTGCATCGTAAATTGCGGTCATACCGATTTTTTTACCTAATAATCCTGACATCGTTACTTATCTTTAAACCGTTTATAGTTATACTTTAATCTCAACTTCAACACCACTTGGAAGCTCAAGCTTCATTAATGAGTCGATGGTTTTTGAAGATGAGTTAAATACATCCATTAATCTTTTATAAGTGCTTAACTCAAACTGTTCGCGTGCTTTTTTATTTACAAAAGTAGAACGGTTAACAGTAAATACTTTTTTATGAGTTGGTAAAGGTATAGGGCCATTAATAACAGCGCCTGTAGATTTTACCGCCTTTGCAATCTTTTCTGCTGATTTATCAACCAGATTATGATCGTACGATTTAAGCTTTATTCTAATTCTTTGACTCACGTTGGTATGAATTTATCTAAAAATTTCCTTTAATTTTCTTAATTACTTCCTCTGATACAAAGTTTGGAGCTGCTTGAAATGAATCAAACTCCATACTTGATGTTGCTCTACCTGAGGTTAATGAGCGTAAAGAAGTTACATATCCGAACATTTCTGACAATGGAACCTTGGCCTTTACAACCTGGTAACCAACTTTTGCAGTTACATTCTCCAATATTGCTCTTCTTTTATTTAAATCACCTGTTACCTCCCCAAGATAATCTTCTGGAGTAACAATTTCTACATTCATTACTGGTTCTAGCAATACGGATTTGGCTTTACGCGCTGAAATTTTAAATCCAACCTTAGCTACCATCTCAAATGCTAGTTGGTCAGAATCCACAGCATGATAAGATCCATCAATTAACGTTACTTTCATATTGTCAATTGAGAAACCTGCCAACACACCATTTTGCATTGCTATTTCAAATCCTTTTTTCACAGATGGTATAAATTCCTTAGGAATATTTCCACCTTTTACCTTATCAACAAACTGTAATCCTACTTCACCTTCATCAACAGGTCCTAATTCAAACTCAATTTGAGCGAATTTACCTCTACCACCAGTTTGTTTCTTATATGTTTCTTTATGCTCAACGCTAGAAGTGATCGCCTCTTTGTAATTAACCTGAGGTTGACCAATATTACATTCAACATTAAATTCTCTTTTTAATCTATCAACAAGAATGTCAAGATGTAACTCACCCATTCCAGATATAATAGTTTGGCCAGAATCAACATCTGTACTTACCTTAAATGTCGGATCTTCTTCTGCTAATTTACCTAAAGCCAAAGACATTTTATCAATATCTTTCTGAGTTTTAGGCTCAATAGCGATACTAATAACTGGCTCAGGGAAACTCATTGCTTCCAATACAATTGGATGCTTTTCGTCTGTAAGAGTATCTCCAGTATGAATAGTTTTGAATCCAACACCTGCTCCAATATCACCTGCTTCTATAAATTCAAGAGGCTCCTGTTTATTAGCATGCATTTGCATGATACGGCTTATACGTTCCTTTTTACCAGTGTTTACATTATAAATGTAAGAACCAGCCTTTAAAGTACCAGAATAAACCCTGAAGAAACAAATTCTTCCTACAAAAGGATCGGTTGCAATTTTAAATGCTAATGCACTAAAATGATCATTAGGATCGGCGCTACGAATTTCTACTTTTTCGGTTTTAGGATTAACACCTTCAACTGCATCAACATCCAGTGGACTTGGTAAAAATTCGATAATTGCGTTAAGCAACATCTGAACACCTTTATTCTTAAAAGCAGAACCACACATAACAGGTGTGATATGCATGCTAAGTGTTGATTTACGGATTACATTAATCATTTCCTCTTCTGAAATAGAATGAGGATCTTCCATGAATTTCTCAAGAAGTTCGTCACTTTCTTCAGCAACACCTTCAATAAGCTTCATTCTGTAATCTTGAGAAATTTGCTCAAGATCTTCAGGAATTGGTATTTCAACGATGGTTGTTCCATCACTACCTTCTTCCCATACAAAAGCTTTATCCTTTACCAAATCAACAACTCCGATAAAGTCCTCTTCGGCACCTATTGGAATTTGAATTGGTACTGGATTAGCTCCTAATCTATCGGCCATTTGCTCAACAACACCAAAAAAGTCAGCACCTGATCTGTCCATTTTATTAACGAAACTAATTCTAGGTACTTTATACTTATCTGCTTGTCTCCAAACAGTTTCTGATTGAGGCTCAACACCACCCACCGCGCAGAATAATGCAACAGCTCCATCCAAAACACGTAATGAACGTTCTACCTCAACAGTAAAGTCCACATGCCCTGGAGTATCAATGATGTTAATCTTATATCTATTATTGAATAGTTCCCAATAAACAGTAGTAGCTGCGGAAGTAATTGTAATTCCACGCTCTTGCTCCTGGATCATCCAATCCATGGTAGCACCGCCTTCGTGAACCTCACCCATCTTATAATTGCGACCTGTATAATACAAGATACGCTCCGTGGTAGTGGTTTTACCCGCATCAATATGCGCCATAATACCAATATTACGGTTAAGATTAAGGTTACTTATATTTTTGTTCTGTGCTGCCATTTGTTATACTATACTCTTATTAAAATCTGAAATGTGAGAATGCTTTGTTAGCCTCAGCCATACGGTGTGTATCTTCTTTCTTTTTGAAAGCAGCACCCTCTTCTTTATAAGCAGCTAAGATTTCACCAGCTAATTTTTTTCCCATGCTTTTTTCATGACGCTTACGCGAAAAACTGATCATATTTTTCATACCGATCGACATTTTTCTACTTGCGCGAATTTCTGAAGGAATCTGGAAAGTAGCACCACCAATTCGTCTACTTCTTACCTCGACAGCAGGAGTAACATTAGCTAAAGCTTTTTTCCATACTTCAACAGGATCTTCACTTGTTTTCTCAGCTACAATTTCCATAGCCTCGTAAAACAACTTGTATGCTGTACTTTTTTTACCACCCATCATCATATTGTTCACAAACTGTGTAACAAGCACATCACTGTACTTAGGATCTGGGAGGATAATTCGTATTTTTGGTTTCGCTTTTCTCATGATATAAAGCTTATGCTATTAACTATTATTTTTTAGGACGTTTTGTTCCGTACTTTGATCTGCGTTGTGTACGACCTTCAACGCCTGAAGTATCAAGTGCTCCACGAATGATGTGATATCTAACACCAGGAAGGTCTTTAACACGACCGCCTCTAATCATTACGATTGAATGCTCCTGAAGATTGTGACCCTCACCCGGGATGTATGCATTAACCTCTTTACCGTTTGTAAGTCTAACCCTTGCTACTTTTCTCATAGCTGAATTAGGTTTTTTTGGTGTAGTTGTATATACTCTTACACAAACACCACGACGTTGTGGACACGCATCAAGAGCAGGAGATTTACTCTTATCAATGAGCTTCTTCCGACCTTTTCTTACTAATTGTTGTATTGTAGGCATATTAAATACTAATTTGTTTACTCAATTTTTTGAGGGTGCAAAAGTATAAATTCTTTTAACACAATCCTCTAATTTATTTTAATAATTTCAGAAAACTTTGAAGACGATATGCCGGAGGGTTTTTATCAAAACCACACAGTAACTAATTTGATTTTTCACTGTGCCGGAAACCTATATCGTTTTACCTTGTCAGGTTCCTTTAACTATTAGTGTTTCAGCAAGTTTCACAAGAACTGGCTTAAAACGGGGTGCAAAGATAAAAATATATTTTTTATTAACAATAGGTTGGTGATATTTTTTTTAATTATTTTTCGTTTCGGCACCACAGAATGTGGTTAGCATAATAGGGACATAAATTCATGTTTGGAAAGTCTAATATGCTTATTGGATATGATGCCAGAAACATGCTGCTGGTTATCTGTAAGTTATATTTCTGTACAATGAATATCTTTTCGGATTCCCAGGTTTCAACGATACCTTAATTTCATCAATTATTAAGTTTGACTTTGAAGAATTCCACACATTAATTTTCAATATCAAACCCTTCATATTACTTCTACTTCTTAATGCGTTTTGAATGTCTATGCTTAAAAACAGGTTAGTCCATTCTCCACTGACCGGATTATAATCCTGAATATTGGTGGCATTCCAATAAATTGTTTCATTGTTTTCAAGGATACTTGAAACCAATAATGCTTTAGATATTGTATCAACTATCTTTGCTTTCATCGAAATATCAAAAACCCCAAGTCCATCTCGCGCATGATCATTTATATTAAGTAGTAATGATGGGCCCCATATTTCTCCAACTAATTCACATTGATATGTATGTTCTAAGGTGTCAAATTTCACAAATTTGCTAACATCTTTCCAGCTTCCAGTGTGCTCACTAAAATTAGTTTGAGCAATCATACTGCTATTCACTAAACTGTTTTTATCACTACGAATCTTGGAAAAAGTATAAATCTCATATGTAAACCCATTCTTTTGATCGGTTTGATAAGGAAATAATGATTTAACAATTTGCAGTTCTTGTCCGGTTAAAGAATGAGTAACAACAATATCATTTTCTATATTCTTGATAACATCAATAAACTCTGAGATGGTGTTTTGAGATCCTCTTTTGGTAAAATAGTCTGTCTTGTGACCATATTTATCAAAATAGTAATCATGATAGTATGGAATACAATCATCAATTATAAATACATTTCTATCAGCATTATCTACCAATGCCGTTTTGAATAACTCTTCATAAGGTTGATGGTAAAACACATTGTAATGATCTCTTT
>CALCGQ010000391.1 GCA_937901015.1 uncultured Bacteroidota bacterium
GGTCATGATGAGATAAAAGATCTAATAATTGAAGCTTTGAAAGAAACCGAAGTAAAGGTTGATAAAAAAGTATTAAAAGGTCAAAAGGGAGATCATCATTTACATGATAAGGTTGAATCCAGACTGAAAAAGAAAAATTCAGATGATCAAGATAATAATCCAATATAGTCAAGAATCAAATAATTATAAAACGATGAAAAATATAACTAGAACTACTATCCTGGCAATGTTATTTATTTCCTTGATGGTTTCATGCAATCAAAAACAGAATTATAGTAATGTGGATGAAATGGTCAATGTAGCTGCCCTTAATACTAAGGGAGTTAATGTTGAACAACTCATGGAAAAAATCGACAATGGAGAAATGATTCTACTACTTGATGTACGTGAACCAAACGAATATAATGCAGGTTATATACCTGGTGCAGTTAATATACCTAGAGGTGTATTGGAATTTAAAATAAGTAATGAATCTTTTTGGGAAGAAGCAATGCTTTACATGCCTTTACCAGATGAAGAGATTATTGTTTATTGCAGAAAAGGAAAAAGAAGCATTCTTGCAGCTCAAACTCTTCAGCAATTGGGTTATTCAAATATAACATATGTTACTGATGGATGGAAGAAATGGGAAATGACATATCCTCTTATTCAAGAAAAAAATCTGGATAACCTCCATCATGACGATGGTGCTGAGGTTGGTGGATGTTAGTAAACCGAATTAATTAGTAATTTCTACAGTTGTGGAAAATTGCAAATCAAGCATCAAAAAACGACCAATTTTTGAAAAGGGGCTTCGGCCTCTTTTTTTATCCAAATTTGGATATTTTGTCAAGCTGTTCTTCATTAAGAATTTTAATATTTTTCCCTTTTGTTTCAATTAGTCCTTCATTCTTAAACTCCTTCATTATCCTGAGAACACTTTCAATGGAAAGACCAGTTAAATCAGCAAGATCACTTCTGGACAATGGCAGACAAAATTTGTCGGATTTGAAAACACGATTGGCAAGGCAAAGCATAAGGTCAGCAACAAGACCACCCGATTGCTTTCTCGTTAAACAATAAAACCTACCATATACTTGGGCGGCATTTTCATTCTGAATATTAGTAATCCTATATGCAAACTCTCCATTCTTTCTAAGAAGGGATTTAAAAAAGTTAACATCAATTAAACTTGCCACGGAATCAACATAGGTTGATGCAGAATAAATAAATGTGTTATTTCCATCATAAATAGATGACAACCCAATGAAATGATCTTCAGGAATCATCTTAAGAATTAGATCATTTCCTTGTCCTCCAATAAAAACTTTAACCAATCCAGATTTCAAAAATATAACATGTGAAGCAAAGGTTCCCTGTTTAGCGATAACTTCACCTCTCTTATATTCTATATTTATGGTATTCTTCTCCAATAGGTCTCTCTCCTCGTCTGTCAAAACGCTGAAACACTCTGATTGAATGTTCTCTACAATGCAACTAGCCGGTAAATCCACCTTTTTCATGTATTCAAAAATTAGCCGCAAATGTACAAAATCTCCCAATTACTCTACCTGTGTCATGTAATTTTATGTCAAATTACAGTTTTTGTTACGACCAATTACAATGTTTCTATGTAAATATGTAAATATGTACAACTTACTTTTGTTAACAAATTAACATTAACTAAAATTGAATTTTAATTCTAACACTTAAATTTTTAAAAATGAAAAAATTATTTAGTTATTTTCTAGTAGTGATGCTGATACCGGCATTCGTTTTAACAGGTTGTAAAGATGACAAAGATGAGGATCCAATTGTAACTGGTAACTTCACAACTCTTTCAACTTACATGACAAACCAAAACCTTGACTTACCAACTTTATTAGACGGATGGGTAATTGACCCAGAACCAATAGCTGACGGTGGTATCGTAGACGTTGACAATGACTTCACTATTCCTGATTGGACTGTATTTGATATCAGAAGCGCTGATGACTTTGCTTTAGGTCATGTTAAAGGTTCAGTAAATGTTAGTCTTGCAAATATTGTAACTGAAGCTCAAGCAATAAATGACAATACAGCAAAAATATTAGTTGTTTGCTATTCAGGTCAAACTGCAGGTCGTGCTGTTATGGCTCTTAGATTATCAGGCTTCCCTAATGCAAAGGTAAGTAAATTTGGTTTCTCTGCATGGTCAGATAACGCCACATTTGATAAATGGTCTTCAAAAGTTAGCGATCAAGCTGACGGAGATGCAAATTGGGTAACAACAGCTGCTCCTACAATGCCAGTTAACGGTTATCCAACATGGACAACAACTTCAACCGATGGTGCTGAAATACTTGCTGAAAAGGTAACTGAAATGTTAGCAAACTCTAGCTGGATTGTTGGTGGTACAGACGTTCTTGCTACTCCTGCAAACTATTCAATTTATAATTATTGGGTAGAAGCTGACTACACTAACTTCGGTCATTTCTCAGGCGCTTTTCGTGTTGAACCTATGTCACTAAACCTCGAAACTGCTTCATCACTAAATCCAGAAAACGACAATTTAATATATTGCTATACTGGTCAAACATCTTCAATTATTACTGCTTGGTTACAAGTAATTGGATATAATGTAAAAAGTATTGGTAACGGTGTTAATGGACTAAGGTATACTACATTAAGTGATGCCGGAAAACCACACTGGCATTTCCCATACCACTCATACGGATACGAAGTATCTAAATAAAACAAATTAATATTTTATTCACCCACAAACTCATTATAAAATGAGTTTGTGGGTTATTTAAGAAACAAAAGACCGGTAAAAATGAAAAAAGTTATATTATTTGTAGGAATATTCTTCCTTTTAGTATCCAATACAAACACAATTTTTGCTCAAGGATGTGTTGAAGTTTCTTCTGATGATGGTCCACAGCTCGTTGGTTACATCCAACCTCAGTTTAACTATTATAATTTTGGCAGTAAAGACAACGGTGATGCTGTTAAACCAAGTACATTTTTCTTCAAAAGAGCACGTGTGGGTATAGTAGGTACAATACCATATGATGTTAGTTATTATGTTATGGCAGAATTTAGCCCAGGTTTAGGAGGAGGTAGTCCATATTTACTGGATGCGTTTGTAACTTATGCTCCATTTGGTAAATATTTAAAATTCTCACTAGGGCAGTTTAAATCACCTTTTAGTCTTGAACTCAACACACCATGTTATGCATTACACACTATAAATAGGTCCACAGCTGTTAATGAACTTGCTGCACCTTTTCGTGATATTGGACTTATGTTACTGGGTAGTTCTGATTCTTTGTTTGGAATACATGACCTTATTTCATATAAAATAGCAATTCTAAATGGTACCGGAATAAACCATATCGATGATAATAGCAATAAAGATATTGCTGCACGTTTAGTTATTGCTCCGTGGGAATGGCTTAAAGTAGGTGGAAGTTATCGTACAGGGTTTGTAGGAACTAAAGATATTAATGATGAACAAAAAAAACGTACAAGAACTGCTGTTGATTTAACTTTTGACAAATGGAATTTCATGTTACAAGGTGAGTACTTAATTGGAAAAGATTTAGGTGAAATAGCCGGTGGCGGTGGCTGCGGTGGAAAATCAACCACAGCAACTTTAAATACTTATGATAAGAGTGGTTTTTGGGTAGCTGCTATGTATATGACCCCTTGGAATCTTCAACCAATTGTAAAATATGAAACTTTTGACCCAGATGGTGGTGCTTATGCATATCAGGGTGTTACACAAACATATGATCAAAACACATTTACTTTTGGTATTAATTATTTCATAAACGATTGGACAAGAGTTCAGGTTAACTATTTATATAATAGTGAAGGAAAAACCAATGGTGTTGTTAATGAATATGACAATGATACATTTATGATTCAGGTTCAAGCCAAATTCTAATAACCTAAAAAAGCAAAAAATGAAAAAGTTAACATCTATCTTACTTTCAGGATTACTAGTAGTTCTATATTCATCCACCGTAATGGCTCAGGGTGACATTATTAGCGCTGCTGATTTTATGAAAATGTTCAAAACCAACAAGAATATGATTGTTGTTGATGCGAGCAAAGCTGACAGCTACACAAAAACTCATATCAAAGGTGCTGTAAATATTCCTCATAAAACTTTATATAATGAGACAGAAGTTGAAGGTCTTATTAAAGATCCTGCAGAACTTGCCTCTATTTTTGGATCAAAAGGAGTAAGTGAAACAAAAACCATCGTTGTATATGATGGTGGAACACAGAAATATTCATCTCGTGTTTACTGGATACTTAAGTATTTAGGTGCTCCTGATGTAAAGATCTTACAAAAAGATATGGATTTCTGGAGAAAATCACGTGTACCAATCACAAAAATGCCTTCGAAAGTTGCAACGGTTACATTTACACCTAAAGTAAATAGCGCTATATATGCTGATATGGCTTTTGTTAAATCAGGTACAGCAACCATTATTGATGCTCGTACTACTGAAGAATTCGACGGAACATCAGACAAAAGCGCAGGTCATATTCCTGGTGCAATAAATATTGGTTACAAAGAAGTTCTTAATGCTAAAGAAGGATTTAAAACAAAAGCAGAAATGGAAGCATTTGCTGCTAAGTATAAGCTAAGTGCAGATAAGCCAATCGTAGTTTATTGTAATACAGGTGTAATTGCAGCCGTTATTTATGTTGGTTTAACTGATGTATTAGGTTGGACAAATGTAAAAGTTTATGATGGTGCATATAAAGAATGGGATGCTAAAGGAAATCAGTTTGAAAATAAAGCTGGTGTTCTAACTACTAAAAAAGCAGCTGGCTCAGGTGGCGGTTGCTAAATTTAGATATAAAGATATTATCTGTAAATAATATTACAGATAATATCTTTCATTATATCAAAACTTTTAGGAGTTAATAAAGTGCAATATCATATCGACTTACTGCTAAACAATAAAAAAATAACCATGGACACTTTAACAAAAAAATCTTTCAAAAGTCTTACTAAAACTGAGCAAGCAGTAATGGTTATTAATTCTGGTAAAGAATTGCTCACAAGACAGAATGAAGAATACTCAG
>CALCGQ010000392.1 GCA_937901015.1 uncultured Bacteroidota bacterium
AGCTCCATTAGAAATAAACAATCTCGCGAATAAATACATAGTATTCATGAGGACCTAATAGAATAAACAAGCCCGAATAAAAATGAAAAGCCTTTCCGGCTTTAGGAAGAAAGGTTTATTTGTTTAATTCATTAGATTCTTATAAAGAGTAACTACTGGAAAATGATACTCTTCTTCCCAGAAATAGTAATTGATCCCCTATTATCCTTATTTTTCTATCCGTAGTTATGGCTATGCATCTCAAAAAGGCCTCAAATTGACAAGATATAAATTGTAATAATCACAGGAACTAATTTTAGACAGTTTCGGAGTTATTCCTTATTTTTTGTGTCAATAATTATTGTAACAGGTCCTGAGTTTATTAGCTCGATGTTCATCATTGCTCCAAATTCACCGGTTGCAACTTGTTTGCCCAATATCTTTTCCGATTCCTCAACAAATTCATTGTAAAGAGGGATAGCTATTTCAGGCCTTGCAGCTGAAATGTATGAAGGACGATTACCTTTTTTGGTTTTTGCATGGAGTGTGAACTGGCTAACCACCATTACATCACCACCAATGTCAAGAACCGAAAGATTCATCACACCATCCTGATCATCAAAAATTCTTAAACTCGATATTTTCTTTGTTAGCCAAATAATATCCTCGGAATTATCCTCATTTTCAATACCCAGTAATACTAGTAGACCTAAATTAATTGTTGATTTGTTGATTCCATCAATTTCAACTGATGCTTTTGTTACTCTTTGGATTACTGCTCTCATAATAATGATGTTTCGGAGCTGCAATTTATTAATTTTGTATCAAAATAATACAATGATTCGGTTAAGTGTTAATATTAATAAGGTAGCTACTCTTAGAAATGCAAGAGGGGGAAGTCAACCAAACTTGGTGCAAATCGCAACGGACTGTGAAAAATATGGTGCTCAGGGGATTACAGTGCATCCTCGCCCCGATGAACGTCACATAAGATATAAGGATGTTGAAGACCTACGGTCGACTGTGACAACTGAGTTTAATATTGAAGGAAATCCCACTAGAGAATTCATTGATCTTGTTTTGAAAAATAAACCTAACCAAGTTACTCTGGTACCCGATGATCCAGGACAGCTTACCTCTGACCATGGTTGGGATACCATCAAGCACAAAGATTTCCTAATCGATGTTATAAAGGAGTTTTCAAATTCGGGAATCAGAACGTCGGTATTTGTGGATCCTGAGTTAAAACTAATCGAAGGTGCAGCAAAAATAGGAACAGACAGAATTGAATTGTATACCGAAAGTTATGCTCATGATTTTGCAAAAGACCGTGAGGCTGCAATTTCACCATTTGTTGAATCAGCAGCCCTTGCGCGAGAACTTGGGTTGGGTTTGAATGCTGGTCACGATCTGAGTTTAGAAAACCTAAGTTATTTTGCTCAAAAAATTAGTTGGCTTGATGAGGTTTCAATAGGCCATGCACTTATTTGTGATTCGCTCTATTACGGATTGGATAATACAATACAACTTTACCTACGTCAGTTAAAGGTGTAGCATTAGATTGGAAAGACGATTACTGGCGCGCGTTTAGCGTAGCGTAACGCGTGACCTGATTCTTTCTTTACTTTGTACATTCCCCCAGAAATTCAGCTTGATCCATAAAATTCGTGTTTATGGATGAAAAATTAACAGTTTCATTCTGAAAAGCTTTATCTCAATTATATCTTAGCTTTAAAGAAAACAGTAGTAATAAGTTCAATTAGGAAACCATATATCATTCCCATTACAACTGTTGATATGGCAATCATCTGAGGGTCAAACCCGGGAGTTTCAGGACCCATCATTGTTCCAAAAGCTGCGGGAATACTAAATATTACACCCATTACCAATCCGTGAATGGCCCAATTCTTCATTGGAAATCTACTTATTCCAATTCCAAATCCCAATAATAATCTACCTGAAATTATGGCTAAAGCTAACCATGTTTCTACTTCATTATCTCCGCTACTGGCAAATCCAAAGCACACAAATCCAAATAGTAAACCGCTCAATGTTGCAATAATCAATCGTTTCATAAGTGATAGTTTTAGTTGAAGGTGGGTAAAATTAATAAATAATATAAAATCCATCAACCTAACAAATATATAAGAGTAATATTTTTAATTTATTTTAGCTGCAAAAGTGTATCAATGCAACAAGAGAAAATAAACCAAGCTGAAACATTATATTTGATATTGGCAGGGTTGTTTATAACAGCTTTGGTTACCAGTAATTTAATTTTTCAGAAATTTTTTAGTTGGAATCCATTTGGATTGTATGAGTTTGAACTTTCCGTGGGTATTATAGCATATCCTGTTACTTTTCTAATAACAGATATTATATCTGAAATTTATGGAAGAAAACGTGCTAACAAGGTTGTGATTGCTGGAATCTTTGCCAGCTTTTTTGCATTATTAATTGTTGTTGTTTCCACTGAAGCTCCTGCCACAAGCTGGTCACCCATAAGCGATGGCATTTTCAAGAAAGTCTTTGGTTTTACATATGTGGCTGTTGGAGCATCATTAGCTGCATACTTATTGGCTCAGTTTCTGGATGTTCAGGTGTTTCATTTTTGGAAAAGGTTAACCAATGGAAAGCACCTCTGGCTAAGGAATAATTTCTCAACCTTTAGTTCCCAATTAGTTGATACGGCTTCTGTATTGTTTTTACTATGCTCTTTTGGTGTTATTGAATGGGAATTGTTTGGAATTCTACTGCTCAACGGTTATATATTCAAGGTTCTATTTGCTTTGGTAGATACTCCAATAATATACTTTCTAGTGTATGTTGTTAGGAAACATTTTGGTGTTTCAGGTCATGGAGCTGAGCTCGAGCTTGATAAGTAGGTTTAGGTACTAAAATAATACATTAGTTACAGGATACCATAATGCGCCAATTAACAAAGCTGTAAGGAAGGGCCTGTTAAGATTTGCCCAATGATAGTTTTTGTGTGCAACAGCTTGATAGCCATGATTTATGGCTGAGAAAAACATAAAAAACATAAATGTAAGAATAATCGTAAGCTCTGCGTTGGTTCCCCAATTTGCAAAATATACAACCAATGATATTACTGCATATGATAGTAAGGCTATTCTTGACTGAGTTGCGTAATTACCGCCATCTTTAAAACCATGAGCTGCTGCTGCTTGTTTCCCAAAGAAAAGACCTTCAATTGCAGATGTTCCAGCAATGGAAACAATGATCCAGGGGCTTAATAAATGAAGAACAGATTCTTCTGGGGTAGATGTAGACATGCCAATATAATATGACCAATAGATACCAAAACTTGCGCCTGCAATTCTTATGATTTCAATTATCTTAATTATCATTATAATGAGTTTTTGGTTTTATAGTCAAATCTACGAATTTAATCGAGATCATTTTATGTTTATATGATTCTTGTATTATGTTATAGCTGTATAAGGTATATGGGTTAAGGCTATTGAATATTTGTACCATAAATGTGATCCTCTACTAAAAAATAATATTCGGGTCTGTTCAATTAACTGTGTCATCTCATAATTTTTCTTTTTCAAAGCCCTCATAAAATGAAAGGGGTTTTGGAAAAGAAAAACTCTATCTTCTAAATCTTTCATCAAAAATAATATTTAATTGTGATTGAATAGTTCTCCATGCAAACATTGGAGTCTGCCAATTATCCTGAACAAATTGTCTTTGAACCAAATACAATAGCTTCATTAACGCCATGTCGGAAGAAAATAGACGTTTAGTTTTTGTTACTTTTCTTAATCTCCCATGAAAGTTTTCAATAACATTAGTTGTATAAATTAACTTTCTGATTTCTGGAGGATATTTATAAAAGTTTGTTAACCTTTCCCAGTTTGTCTGCCAGCTTTTTGTTGTATGTGGATATTGAGACTCCCATCTAGTACAAAACTTATCAAGAGCCTGTTTAGATGCTTCTTTATTGGGTGCCTTATAGATCTCCTTCATGTCTTTAATTACGGCTCTGCTATTCTTATAAGGCACAAAACGCATTGTATTACGTACCTGATGAACCACACATAACTGGACATCAGTATCAGGGAAACTTGACTCAATTGCCTCTGCAAAACCTTTAAGATTATCAATACATGCTATAAAAATGTCTTCAATACCTCGTGAACGCAAATCGGATAATACACCCAACCAAAAACTTGCCCCTTCAGATCGTCCAAGATACATTCCTAGAATATCCTTGTAACCTTCTCTGTTTACTCCAATTACACAATAAACAGCCTTACTTACTATCTTGTTTTCTTGCTTAACTTTGAAGTGTATTGCATCTAGCCAAACAATGGGATAAACACTTTCTAAAGGTCGTTGTTGCCAGACTCTGACATCTTCGATAACTCGATCTGTGACCGAAGTAATGGTAGCTTCTGATGTTTCTAGACCATACATCTCATGCAAATGTTTACGGATATCACGGTAACTCAATCCTAAACCATACATTGATATGATCTTACGATCAATTTCTTCATTTAAAACTCGTTGACGTTTTTTTACTATTTGAGGCTCAAAACTACTGTTTCTATCTCTGGGTGTATAAATGTCGACTGTTCCCAGGCTAGTCTTTAAACTCTTACCTGTTTTTCCATTTCTGCGATTTGGATTTTCGTCTAGTTCTAAATGAGAATCAAGTTCACCTTCAAGACTAGATTCTAATAGTCTTTTAATCAATGGAGTAAAGATACCATCAGAACCAGACAAAGGCTTGCCTTGCTTCAGCTTTTCCAAAGCTTCTTTCTCAAACTCTTCAAAATTGAATGAATCTTCTTTTTTCATATGTCAAATTTATAAACTTATTAAAATTTAAATTGACACACTTAATTAAACAGTCTCTGAAGAAGCAATGGAAACGTGGTCTAAAATAACATTTGATCACTATATTAAATAAGAAAATAGTCTAACAAAGGGAAATATCATGATAATTTGAGATCTTTCGCTTCGCTCAAGGATGACAAACAAACAAAACTGAAAACAACCAGCAACAATCAACATCAAACCCTAAACCCAGAACCCAGAACCCGCAATTATCTCAAAACATT
>CALCGQ010000393.1 GCA_937901015.1 uncultured Bacteroidota bacterium
TTAGAAAGAACGGTGCATATTACGAAGATCAGTTAATGAAAAAATCTGATCTGGTTGTTTCAAATTCCGTCTATCTGAATGACATTGCAAAAGCAAGTAACCCTAACTCTGTATATGTTGGTCAGGGATGCGACATTAGTCTGTTTAACAAAGACTTGATAGTTGATATACCAGATGATATTGATGTTATAAAATCCCCCGTTATAGGTTATATTGGAGCGTTAAAGAGTTCAAGATTAGATATTGAAGTACTGGAACATATAGCAATCAGCAAACCTGACTGGAGTATCGTTCTTGTAGGGCCTGAAGATGAAAAGTTTGCAGCAAGCAACTTGCATAATATCAAAAATGTATATTTCCTTGGTTCTAAAAAAGAAAGTGAATTACCAAGATATTTAAATGCATTCGACATTGCACTAAACCCACAATTGCTCAATGAATTAACCATTGGTAACTATCCTAGGAAAATTGACGAATATCTTGCCATGGGTAAACCAGTTGTAGCTACTCTCACAAGAGCAATGGAAGTGTTCAATAAACATACTTACCTGGCAAAAGACAAAGAAGAATATGTAGAATTGATTGCCAAAGCTTTGGAGGAGGATTCTGAACAGAAATCTGAATCTCGAATCACCTTCGCAAGAACTCATACATGGGAAAATAATGTTGACGCTATTTATAAGGCGATAATCGATACAAAAGGAGAATAATTATGTCACTAAAGGAAAAAATAAAAGCAAATCCCAAACTACAAAAACTTGTAATTTGGATGATTACTCCTAAGAATCAAGCTCGACCTCGTCTTTGGGTGACTTTATTCTTAAACCCTTTTATGCATAAAAAAGGCAAGGGGTCTTTAATTAGAAGAAGAGTAAGAATGGATGTAATGCCTTACAACAATTTTGTACTCGGGAAAAACTCAACCATAGAAGACTTTTCTACCATTAACAACGGTGTTGGTGATATTATTATTGGAAGCCGAGTAAGAATTGGATTAAGCAATACATTAATTGGACCGGTTACAGTTGGTAATAATGTAATTTTTGCACAAAATATTGTTGCTTCAGGTCTAAATCACGGTTATGAAGATATTACTATGCCAATTATGGATCAACCCGTTTCTACTGCTCCAATTTTAATAGATGATGAAGCCTGGATAGGTGCAAATGCCGTTATAACTGCTGGTGTAACTGTTGGTAAGCATTCAATAGTTGCTGCAGGATGTGTTGTGGTTAAAGATGTACCACCTTATTCAATTGTTGGAGGAAATCCAGGTAGAATATTAAAAACCTATAACAAAGAAAAAGCGCTATGGGAACGTGCACCAAAAAAATAAACTAATAAGTACTAAACAACTAACGAACTATTAAATTAAACAAAAGTAAAAACTACAATGGGAAAAATAATTACCTTTCTAAAGTACTCAGTTGACTTTATTAAACATGGTGAATTCAGATATATATTATCATCCATACGCTTTGTCCTTACGGGCAAAACCACTCGTTCTACAAGGCAATATAAAAGCAGCCTTGGAAAATTCATAGTTCGTAAAGGAACGCTTGATTTTCAATTTGCTAACTATGCCTATGAGGCAAACGTCAAAAAGTTTGTCTACAAACGCTTAAATGACTACAATGTATTTTTAGATATTGGATCTAACATAGGAACTTATTCTATTATTTCTGCAATTGAGGGAATAAGAGTACATGCATTTGAACCTGTAAAATCAAATTACGATGCTTTGGTTACAAATATCAAATTAAACAACTATGAAAAACTAATAACAGCCTATCCAATTGCATTGGGAAAAACGAATTCAACGGCGAATTTCACTCTTGATATGGTTAACACAGGTGCATCACACCTTACTGAATACACTGATATCGCTGAGGTAATTCATAATCCTGAGTTTGAGGATATTGAGATTGTACGTCTTGATGATTATGTGGATAAACTGAACATTAAACCAACAGACAAGGTTTTCATGAAAATTGATGTTGAAGGAATGGAACCTGATGTGTTAATTGGAGCAGAAAATTTTATTAGAAACCATCCTAACATACTTATTATGATAGAGACTGTACATTGTGGTCGAGAACATATTCAAGAAGTATGTAGTGGTTTAGCTAATTTTGAGTTTTTAGATATTGATCATCTAAATATGGGAGCACGAAAACTAAACTAGTTAATTATGATATATCTTGAAATTACTTTTTGGGCATTACTCTTTATTGTATTCTATGCATATGTTGGATACGGAATTCTACTTTTCTTTATGGTAAGGTTGAAGCGTATCTTTTCTAATAAGAAGAGAGACATAGATGAGGATTACGAACCTGATGTTACTTTATTTGTAGCAGCATATAACGAAAAAGATTATGTTGATGCAAAGGTTAAAAACTCATCTGAAATGCTTTATCCAAAAGAGAAAATCCATCAACTATGGGTTACTGACGGGTCCGACGATGGTACTCCTGACATTCTCAAAGGATATAAAGATCAAGGTATTGAAGTTTACCATGAAGATGCCAGAGGTGGCAAAATTGGTGCAATGAACAGAGGTGTTAAGTTCGTGAAAACACCAATTATTATTTTCTCCGATGGAAATACAATGCTCGGTAAAGAATCTGTTCAACGGATAGTAAATATGTTTAAAGATCCAAAAGTTGGGTGTGTTTCAGGTGAAAAAAGAATCTATAGTAAAGATTCCGACGCAGCAGTTGGTAGTGAAGGCATTTATTGGAAATATGAGTCAACTTTAAAGAAATGGGATGCAGAGCTTTATTCAGTAGTAGGTGCTGCTGGTGAGCTTTTCGCGGTCAGAACAGAGTTGTTTCAGGAAGTTGAGAAAGATACACTATTGGATGATTTCATCGTATCATTACGAATCGCAATGCAAGGTTATACCATTCAGTACGACCCCGAAGCTTATGCAATTGAAAGTGCATCGGCCAATGTTAAAGAAGAACTTAAACGTAAAATTAGAATTGCTGCAGGTGGAATACAGTCAATTGTAAGATTGAGTCCATTACTTAATCCATTTAAATATGGGATTCTAACTTTTCAATATATATCACACAGAGTATTAAGGTGGACACTAGCTCCTGTTGCTCTACCATTAATATTTCTAACGAACTTATTCCTTGCCTACAATACTGGTTTTGATAACTTTACAAATATTTACACATTAATATTTTACGCTCAAATTTTATTTTATTGTGCATCCTTACTTGGATGGTATTTTGAAAACAAAAAAATCAAGGTTAAGATATTATTCATTCCATATTATTTCTTTGTCATGAATTATGCTGTTTTTCTTGGTTTTAGAAGATACCTTAAAGGCCAGCAAAGTGTTAATTGGGAGCGAGCAAAACGTGGGTCATGAGAAAGTTTACAACATTTTTAGCTATAATTATTTCGTTTTCTTCCATAATTTTCGATGGGGCCTCTTATGCTCAATGCACAATCGAAATACCTCCTGAAGAGGTATATATTGAAGGTGCAGACTTTAGTCCTGGTGACGTAATATGCTTACTAGCAGGAGAAAAGGAGTATATTTTACTAAAAGAGATAAAAGGTACAGCAGCCCAACCTATAACTATCATCAATAGTGGTGGCCCAGTAGTAATCGACACTGACCATTTTTACGGTGTTAAATTTGATAATTGTGAACATATTATTTTTAGCGGAAATGGAGAACCTGGCATTGATTATGGAATTCAGGTAAAGCGAGTTGGAAATGGTGCCGGAGTTTCTGTGGATAATATGTCTACAAATGTTGAAATCGAATACATTGAGGTTAGCTATACCTTTATTGGTGGGATTTATGCAAAAACAGAACCTTACCAAGGTGATTGCGATGACATGGTTACTAGAGACAAGTTCACATTGTATGATCTAAAAATTCATGATTGCTATGTTCATGACATAGGTGATGAAGGATTCTATATTGGAAGCTCTAAATACACCGGACAAACTATTTATGATTGCGATGATATTGTAGTATTACCACATGTATTAGAAGGTGTTCAGATATATAATAATCTTGTTGAAAATACTGGTTGGGATGGAATACAAGTAAGTTCAGCACCAAGCACAAATCCATATGATTGTAATATTTATAACAATATTATTATTAATGATTCAGATGAAGAATATCCCTATCAAATGTCGGGTATCTTAATTGGAGGTGGGGCAAAATGCGATTGTTATAACAACAAAATTATCGATGGAAAAGGTGATGGAATAGACATACTTGGGCTCGGTGATATGAAAATTTATAACAACTTAATTGTGAGAGCAGGACGTAGCTTTATGTCGGAGGCAAAACATGGAATATGGGTTGGCGAAGTAGTAACTACACCTGGTTCAATATTTGAAATTTATAACAATACCATAATTAGTCCGAATTCTGCGGGGATTAAATATGCCAATAACGATGCAAGTAAGGTATATATAAAGAACAACCTAATTACTAATCCAGGGTTATTGAACACCGATCCTAATAATGCCTATTTAAATATTGCCACTGATCCTCAGAAAGTTGAGTCAAGTAATAACTTTAATGTGGAAAATAACAGCATACCAAAATTTATCAATTCAAATGCTGATAACTATGATCTTAAGCCAAACTCTTTTGCGGTAAATTATGGTACATCACTAACAAATCAGGGAATCACTTTCGATATTGAAAACAGAGCTCGTCCTTTTCATACTTACTTCGATGCAGGCGCCTATGAAAGTCATGATCCTAATGCAAGTATAAATGAATCGAAAATAGATATTGGAAACCCTTATCCCCTACCAGCTACTGATTTTCTTACAATCCCAATTGGCACGAACCCACAAAGTGAATTAACTATTACAATATTCAGTTTGCAAGGGAATACTATTTCAAAGCAAATATTTGAAAAGAATGAAATCAAAAGTGAAATACACCTTGATTTAGTAAATATAATTTCTGGAAGTTATATGCTTAATATCACTTCCGATAATTATTCTGTAAACAGGCCTATTATAATTGTAAAGTAATCATTATGAAAGAGATAATAAGTAAGCTTGTACCAGAACGACTATCACGATTTATTAAGGAAGTTGTATTGGTATTTCGTAAATTCTACTATAAAGGATCTAGTTATTATTGTCCTGTATGTGATAACTCTTTCCGCCATCTTCTTACGGGAGGTTTTGATTTACCGGTAATTAAAGAAAAAGAAATAATTGGAGCAGGAAGAAGGCCTAATATAATCTGTCCTTACTGCCAAAGTACTGATCGCGACAGATTAGTATATCTTTAT
>CALCGQ010000394.1 GCA_937901015.1 uncultured Bacteroidota bacterium
GCAAATATCCTGAAGTTTATGAACAGATATTAAAAAACGGGCATAGCGTTGGAAATCACACGTATAACCATTTAATGGGGTGGAAAACAAACGATGATAAGTATTTCCAGAATGTTGCCATGGCAGAAGAATACATCAGTTCAAAACTTTTCAGACCTCCTTATGGAAGAATTAGTTCATCTCAAATAAGAAAACTAAAAAAGGATTATTCATTAATAATGTGGACAGTTCTTACCTACGACTTCGATAAAAGCATTAGCAAAGAGAAATGCTATTCGAACTCCATATCCTCATCAAAAAACGGTTCCATTGTGGTTTTTCATGATAGCATCAAGGCTTCAATAAACCTTAAATATGCACTTCCTAAATTTCTGGAGTATTTTTCAAATCAGGGTTATACTTTTCAGAAACTATAAAACTATTGTAATATCATAATTTACGATTCACATTATTTCGCATCTTTGCATCTATCAAATAATAGTTGTGACTAAAATAATAAATCTTATAATACTTGTAATTATCACCTTAATAGTTGTAAGGTGCGCTAATTCAATTACTTCTCCAGTCGGAGGGCCTAAAGACCTAACGGCACCTACAGTACTTCAAACAACTCCGGCAAATGGAAGTGCGAACTTCACTGGTGATAAATTCTCAATTAGATTTGATGAGTATATTAAACTGGAAAATGTTCAACAATCAGCTTTAATTTCTCCTCCCATGAAAGAATTACCTGACTTCAGGATTAAGGGAAAATCGTTACTAGTTAAGTTTAATGAAGAGTTAAAAACTAATACAACATATTCGGTATATTTTGGTGATGCAATTACTGATATAACCGAAGGTAATCCTGTTAGCAATTTTACTTATATTTTTTCTACTGGTGATTTTGTAGATTCACTGAGCCTTTATGGTACAGTTACCAACTCATTTGACCTTTTACCTGTAGAAGGTGCATTCGTTATGCTCTACAAAAACAATAATGATACAATAGAGTTTGACTCATTACCTTATTATGTTGTACCATATTATTTAAGTAAAACAGATATTAATGGCAATTTTCAATTCTCAGGACTCTCTGAAGACAACTATCTGCTATTTTCAATGCTTGATCAAAACAGTAATATAATATTTGATCAACCTGGAGAGAAAATAGCATTTTTAGATACTCTTATCCAACCTTTCTATATTGAAAAGCCAATAATAGATACCACTTTGGTTGATACCATTACTGAGATGATAATAGAACCAGATACCTTACTCTTAAGTGATAGCATCGTTCTGGATAGCACAATCTTGAAGCAAATTGCAAAAAACAATATTGATCTTTATATGTTTCTGAGCCCTGATACAATACAAAGGCTACTGAAAGCTGAAGTACTCATGAAAAATAAGATCAGATTTTCATTCTCTCAACCAGCATTGGATGTTAATTTTAAGAAGGTAAATTATCCTCTTGCCGATAGCCTAGTTATTATAGAATATAGTGAGGAAAATGACACAATAATATGGCATCTCAATAATCCTCCCGGAGATTCACTTGAACTGCTATTAACACAATCGCTAGATACACTTGGGAATGTTTACCTTAAATTAGATCCTTCTAAAAAAAGTACTCGAGTTCGAAAAAAGGATGAGGAAGTTAAGGAATACTTGACGTGGAAATCAAATGTAAAGTCGAACGTACTGGGTCTTAATGAACAGTTAGAAATAGAGTTCTCACAACCTATGGTAAAATACAATAACCTTGATTCAGCATTACTAATAGTGGGTGCGGATTCAATTTGGGGACCAGATTTCAGTTTCACCGACAGTCTATTGAAAAAAATTAACATTCCCATAGATATCATTGAAGATACTAAGTACAGTATATTTTTTCCTGATTCGGCATTTACAAATTGGAATAAACTAAATACTCAATCCATTGATCTCAATTTTAAGACATTACCATTGAGCAATTATGGAATATTTTTCTTCCATCTTCATCCTGAATACAATCAGGATTATATTATACAGTTATTGGATAATCAGGAAAATCTAATTAGTGAAACTACTTTTAGGAGTGATACCACCATAGTTTACGAATACCTGACTCCAGCGGAGTATAAATTTAAAATCATATTTGATGATAACAGAAACTCAAAATGGGATCCAGGAAATTTTGGTATTAAGCTACAACCTGAGAAGGTAATATACTTTCCAAAAGATGTTAAAGTAAGAGGCAATTGGGAACTTGAAGAAGACTGGGAATTCTAACTCTAGTAATTCTAGAATTCGTTACATCTATTTACACAATCAATGATTTCAGTAAGTATCAAACTTCTAAGAGCGTAATATATCTTTTTACCATCTCTTTTAGAAACTAATACTCCTTTGTTCTTAAGTATGCTTAAATGATGTGATGCTGTTGCTTGTTCAATATCCAATGATTGATAAATATCTGTTACACTAAGCTTGTTACCCTTTGATAGTAAGTCAATTATAGCAATACGCATAGGATGTGATATAGCACGCAGTTTACTAGCAGCTGTTTCAAGTTTATTTACGTCAATGTCAATTCTATTCATCCTGGTAATTTTTATACAAAATTAGAAAATATGATATAGTGCTAACAAGCAAATAAGTATATATATTGCTACATATGTGATTTATAACAATTCTAAATAAGATATGCTACACAAAAAGGTCAGTAAAACTAAACTTATTACCATCGAATAGGCCCTTATCACTGAGTTTCAGCTCTGGAATAACCAGTAATGCCATAAATGATAATGTCATATATGGTGCTCGTAATTTGGATCCCATCTTATGAACTTCATCATCTAGAATTGAATAACTTGTGGCTATTCTATACCCATCACATGTTGACATTAATCCTGCAACAGGAAGCGGTAGAACTTTTTCATCCTCATCGTTAACCAATGAAATACCACCCTCTTCTTTTATTACTAAATTCATTGCAATTGCTATATCCGCATCATTGGTTCCAACAGCTACAATATTATGGCTATCATGAGCTACACTTGATGCTATTGCACCTGATTCCAAATTAAAGTTTTTTATGAATGCAACTGCAGGTTTTGCATCTTCATATCTGTTTAGAACAACGAGTTTTAATATATCCTTATCCACATCACTCACAACATTATTATCCTCAACCTTATAATCCTCAACTAAGCATCCTGTTATTAATTGACCATCGTAGGCTTCAATAACTTTAAGCTTATTGCCTGAGGGTATTACCTTGAGCATGTCAGCAGTAACTTTCTTTGCGCGGAAATTATTTGGTTGTTCTTCGGGAATTGAGTCTATATATGAGGTACCTGACTCTGCAACTAAAATACCATCTACGTAAGTTTGTAGGATATTGAAATCTGAAAGATTATCAACCACGATCATATCAGCAGCATCACCTACTTGTAATGTTCCAACTTCCAGATTATAATGATCAATCGGGTTAAGAATCACACTTCGTAACACATTTAATGGATTGTAGCCTTTGGCGATAGCCCTAACAACCAACTCATTAATATGACCTTTAACAAGATCATTGGGGTGCTTATCATCGGAACAAAATAGCACTTTGTCTTCATGATCTTTCATCAAATCTATAAGAGCATCAAAATTTTTGGCAGCACTTCCTTCACGAATTTGGATCTTCATTCCGAATTCAATCTTGTCCAATGCTTCTTTCATTGTAAAACACTCATGATCTGTTGTAACACCAGCTTCCGCATATTTTCTGGCATCATCACCAGTAACACCGGGAGCATGACCATCAACTGGTTTGCCATAACTACGAGCGATTTCAATTTTCCTCATTTCCCATGGATCCTGATTTATAACTCCGGGGAAATTCATCATTTCACTAAGGTATTTAATCTCTTTCATACCAAGTAACTCTTCCATCTCCTTTTCTTGAAATTGAAATCCAGAAGTTTCAAACGGCGTAGCAGGAACACAAGCAGAAGCGCCAAAATAGAATTTGAATGGCACCTTATTACCATTTTCAATCATGTATTTTACACCATCAATCCCAAGCACATTGGCAATCTCATGAGGATCCGAAACTGTTGCTACTGTTCCATGTACTACCGCAAGTTTAGCAAACTCAGATGGGATAAGCATGGAACTTTCAATGTGAATATGAGAGTCTATTAAACCAGGCAATATATATTGATCTTCAGCAACATTCTCTTTTACAATCCTGTCAATACTTCCATTTTCAACGTAAACAGTTCCCTTGAAAATTTCATTTCCACGTAAGTCAATGATATTGCCAGAAAGTATATATGTATTTTTAGATTTCATCAGAATTTGTTTTTAAGGTTGTTTGCAAAAATAATAAACTAGTTTAAGTCTGCGACTTAAACTTAAACTCCTCAAGAATATTAAGCAAACAGAAATAGTTTAAGTCTATGACTTAAACTCCTGAAAAATATAAGCTAACAATTATTTTTCCTACTTTTATCAAAAAATAACCCATGCCTTCCAAATATAAATTTCATAATCCTGAAGGATTGTACTTTGTTACATTAACTATAATTGATTGGGTTGATATTTTTTCACGCGAGATTTACAGAAAGATTATGATTGATAGCCTCAATTATTCAATAATCAACAAGGGATTGGTGCTTCATGCCTGGGTTATAATGAGCAACCACTTACATCTCATCATATCAGCAAAACCAAATTACAAACTATCTGAAATACTTAGGGATATGAAAAAGTTTACATCGAAACAGATAATCACTGCAATAAAAGATAATAAAAAGGAAAGCCGAAAAAAATGGATGCTTAGAATCTTTATTCATAGAGGCTTAATTAATCCAAACAATAAAAAATATCAAGTATGGAAACAAGATAATCATCCGGTTGATTTAGATACCAATATAAAGATAGATCAACGGTTAGATTATCTCCACAATAATCCAGTAAAAGCAGGATTAGTTTTTGATGCCGAACATTATGTATACAGCAGCGCTATTGACTATGCTGGGGGAAGTGGTATATTACCTTTGGAGTTAATTGACTAATATGCTTGGATTAAGTTACAAACTTAATCCAGTTAATAATAGAAAAATAGAAACTAACTAGTTTAAGTCTGAGACTTAAACAATAATTAAATCATTGAAAGTATATAAAGTATCGAAACCATATTTTCTCATACTCCTTCTGAAGTTTTTCTCAGAATCTTGACTTGTTACCAGAACAAAATCACCACCCCATGCTCCCAGTGATTTTATGGCTCCTGGAAAATCAGGGAAATGTAACTCTTTTGCAGTTTCTACCTTAAGAATTTTCGATATAATGCATTCGTGCTCAGAGATTAGATCTTCAAATTCTGCCAAATCACTTGCTTTAATAATTTCATCAGTAATTGCTGATATTGAGTCAATATCAAATGAATTGAAATTGCAGTTTTTTCTAAAATTAGATATCTCTTGTGAGGAAATCTGTTTCGATCCCAAATAAACAAAATATAAGTTGTCTTTAAAGTCAGGATCAAATTCTATTTCAGCAACTTTAACGGTATCATTTAGCTTCTGAAATAGTATAGGTTTATTACTTCTAGCGCATGCAATATCATAACCTGATCCACCAAATGTTTTTTCCAATAGAACATATGGATCAACATCGGTCCAATTTGCAATATTAGAAATCAATGTGGAACTTGTTCCAAATCCAAACTCAGGATCGAAATCCAGATTAGTTTCAACATCATAACCTGCATCTTCAAGAAAGCTATTAGCTGACAATGAACGTGCAACAGTTAAAATTTCTTTCAGCTTATTGCTTAGTTCAATATTATTAGTCGTTATTACTTCAAGTGTTGGAATTTTGAGAGAAGCACTAAACCAATTCCCATTTGGCATATTGGCATTCCATATTAGTTGATTATTGCTATTACTGGAAACTGAAAGTGACTGTCCTAAGTTAATGGGTAAGGCAAATGCATTCGCTCCTTCCATAACTAAATACTCACCTGTTATCAGGAGTTTACCATTCGATTTCCAGAGTTGTGATCTATCACTCAAATTTCTCGGAGATTTTCAATAAATTTCTGTACAGAACCATACGAAACTTTATTGGTAACGAAATACTCTACGGCCTTTGCCTTTTCTTCTTTGGTAGCTTCAATGTGGTTAAGAATATTAAAAAGGTGCATTTTCATATGGCCAATTTGAATACCCTTTGTAACCAATGAACGAATTGCAGCAAAGTTGTTGGCAAGCCCCACAGATGCAACAATCATCATAAGTTCTTCTGCCGAAGGGTTGCCCAACATTTCCAATGAGTGCTTTGCAAGAGGATGAAGAGATGTAAGTCCACCCACCGTTCCCAAAGCAATCGGAATATTTAACTCATATAAAAATGTTGTACCTGTTAATGTTACTTTAGTCAAACTTTTATATTGACCATCACGGGCTGCATATGCATGGCCAGCAGCCTCTATGGCTCTAAAATCGTTGCCAGTTGCTATGGCAACTGCATCAACACCATTAAAAACTCCTTTATTGTGAGTAGTTGCTCTATAAACATCCTTTTCAGCAATTTTAACGGCAGTTTCAAACTTTTGAGCAAACTGTTCGCCAGTCATATCTTTGTAAATTCCGTCAAGATCACTATAGTCGCATTCAACCCAAGCTCTAACTAAACAATTGGGTGTATAATTTGATAAAATTGACATTACAATCTCACACTCTTTCTCATCTTCTGAGAATATTTCATGGGTTTTGAAAAAATCCTGCAATGCAGAAGCGAATTCCTCCAAGCATGAATTAATAAAATTAGCACCCATGGAGTCTACCGTATTAAAAGTAACCTTAATCTGATAGTTATTCTCCACATAATCAGTGAAGTCCATTAACTCAAAGTCAACAATACCTCCACCTCTGGATTCCATATTTTTAGTAGTTTCTTTGGTAGCGCCTCTCAAATAGTATTTTAACTCATCAAATACTTTCTCAAGTTTATTTTTATCACCAGCCCAGAGAAAATGTACTTGTCCTATTTTTTCGATTCCTAGAACTTCAGCTCTGAATCCTCCTCGCTCAGACCAAAACTTTGAGCTGGATGAAGCTGCAGCAACAACTGAGCTTTCCTCAATTACAACCGGTACATGATATGTCCTTCCATTTACTACTACATTGGGAGCAACTCCGTATGGGATATAATAATTTGAGATAGTGTTTTCGCTAAACTCATCAAAAATCTTTTGCTTGGAGTTATCAGCATGCCAAAAACTCTTTAACAATTCCACTGCCTCAACCTGATTATCCATCAGTTCTGAAACAATCTTTACTTTATCTTCTTTCAAAAGTTTTGAAAAACCCCTGATTAGATAATCACGTTTTCTTCTCTTCGGCATCTAAATATAATTACCTGTGTTCAATCGATCTACCACTCATCCTTAACTTCCTCAGGCTCAGGCTTCATTTTTTCCTCCAGTATACTACTCCAGTTGTTAACAAAATCTCTTATCTGTATTAAATAAGCATCCCATCTTGGATCATATGCTGGATCATCTTTATTAAGCCATTTTTCTGCCGGAATATTGGTAGAAGACTTAAGTACAATTTCATCAATTGTATATCTATATCTATTGTCTTTCATTTCAACGGTGAAAGTATAGTTTATCATACCTCCAACATGCTTAATGCTATCCCTATCCCAATAATAAATTCTGAATCTATGTCTTCCAACAATTTTCCCAGTTTCTTTATCCCTTATGCTGGTGACTCTTACAGGGTCTTTATAAGTGTCATTAAGCCAATAAATACTCCTCTTGAATAATTCATACTTTTCTCCTTCTTCCTCAACAATTCCCTGAAACTTGATTTTATTGGTTTCTTCATCAACCGGAATAAAAAGCTCCTTATTCTCTTGGGCTAATAATTGTGCACCAAATAGAATGCAAAATAGAAATAGTAAATTTTTCATGATCCTGTTCTTTTATTAACTACGAAGCAAAGTTAATGCAAAAGTTTAAATTCAAAGTATTAATAACAATGTGAATTATTGAAGCTCTATTCATATTTAGATTGTTCATTCATGCAAACTATCTTTAATAAACACTTTTCCATAATCACAAGTATAAGCATTGACAACCGTGATAACGATGCCAACCATTAAAACAATACAAACATGACAACCATAATAACAATGACAACCTTATTAACTCAACAACTCTACTCTACCCCTTTTTCCTAATTTATTTCATTCTAAATAACCTTTATTCAAAGATCGAAATCAATACTTTTATATATTTGTAGAGTACCAGACAATTGCGAGTTTGGATTAATAAAATTTTACATAAATAAAACATTTAAATCTTTGATATTATGAGTGTTATGTATTCTTCAATCACTAAAAAGATATGGATGTCATTAATGGGATTATTCCTGATGATATTTTTAGTGGTTCACTTGGGCATTAATTTATTGCTCTTATTTGATTCGACTCGGGAATTATACAACGTAGTGGCCCATTTTATGGGAACTAATCCAGTTATTCAGATCTTCCAATGGGTATTATTCTTAGGATTTGCCATTCATATTGTACTTGGAGTTCTACTACAAATACAAAACTGGATTGCAAGGCCTAAGGGTTATAAAGTAAAAGCCACTTCTGAAGATTCTTTCTTTTCTAAATACATGATACACACTGGTATTATCATATTTGTGTTTCTTGGAATACATTTTTTAAACTTCTTTTTTAGAGTTAAGATATTCCACGATATCCCAGATTTTATACTTGATGGTGTGAATACTGGCATGGAAGATATGGGTATCGTTGTGATTGAATTATTTAAAATTCCCGGATATGTTGTTGGTTATATTATAGCTTTGCTGATACTCGGATTTCATCTTGATCATGCTTTTCAATCGGCCTTCCAGTCACTGGGATTAAACCACGAAAAATACACTCCTTTTATTAAAGGACTTGGCCATATATACTCAATTGTAATTTCTTTAGGTTACATTGTAATTCCACTGGTTATTTACTTTACAAAATAGAAGATATGACAAAGTTAGATTCAAAAATTCCAGCTGGCCCCCTGGCCGAGAAATGGACAAATTATAAAGCACATCAAAATCTTGTAAACCCTGCCAATAAAAGAAAGATTGACGTTATTGTTGTGGGTACAGGTCTTGCCGGTGGGTCTGCTGCCGCTAGCCTATCAGAGCTTGGTTTCAATGTAAAGGTTTTCTGTATTCAAGACAGCCCTCGAAGAGCGCATAGTATTGCTGCTCAAGGCGGTATCAATGCTGCAAAAAACTATCCAAATGATGGTGACAGTGTTTACAGATTATTTTATGACACTGTAAAAGGTGGTGACTATAGAGCTCGTGAGGCCAATGTTTACAGACTGGCAGAAGTAAGTAATAATATTATTGACCAATGTGTTGCACAGGGTGTTCCTTTTGCAAGAGAATATGGTGGGTTACTCGACAATCGTTCGTTTGGTGGAGCTTTGGTTTCAAGAACTTTCTATGCACGTGGGCAAACCGGTCAGCAATTGCTACTTGGTGCATACAGTGCTCTAAGTAAAGAAATTAATAAAGGTTCCGTTGAAATGTTTACCCGTCGTGAAATGATGGATATCGTTATAATGGATGGTAAAGCCAGAGGTATTATTGTTAGAAATCTAGTTACTGGTGAGCTTGAACGACATGGAGCACATGCAGTATTACTTGCAACTGGCGGATATGGAAATGTATTTTTCCTTTCAACAAATGCCATGACTTCAAATGGAAGTGCTGCATGGAAAGCATATAAGCGTGGAGCATATTTTGGTGATCCAAGTTTTGTTCAAATCCATCCAACCTGTATTCCTGTTCATGGTGACTATCAAAGTAAACTAACTCTTATGAGTGAAAGTTTGCGGAATGATGGCAGAATTTGGGTACCAAAGAAAAAAGAAGATGCAGAATTGATCCAGCAAGGCAAACTATCTCCAGTTAAAATACCTGAAGAAGATAGAGATTATTATCTCGAAAGAAGATATCCTGCATTTGGTAACCTTGTGCCTCGTGATGTTGCTTCACGTGCAGCCAAAGAAAGATGTGATGCAGGCCACGGAGTTGGTAATACAGGTTTAGCTGTTTATCTTGATTTCAAAGATGCAATTAACCGACTTGGTAAAAATGTTATTGAAGCAAGATATGGTAACCTATTCCAAATGTATGAGAAGATCGTTGATGAGAATCCATATGAAACTCCAATGATGATTTACCCTGCTATCCATTATACAATGGGAGGAATTTGGGTTGATTATGAACTCCAAAGTACAATTCCAGGATTGTTTGTAGGTGGAGAAGCAAACTTCTCAGATCACGGTGCAAATAGATTAGGAGCATCTGCTTTAATGCAAGGACTTTCTGATGGCTATTTTGTACTCCCATATACAATGCAGAATTATCTAGCCGATCAAATTAACATTCCTCATTTTGATACAAATACTCCTGAATTTAACCAAACTGCAAACGACGTTCAGGGAACCATTGACAAACTTTTCGCGGTAAACGGCAGCAAAACTGTTGACTCATTCCATAAAAGACTTGGCTTAATCATGTGGGATCATGTTGGGATGGCTAGAAACAAAGAAGGTTTAGAAAAAGCAATTTCTGAAATAAAAGAACTTCGCAAAGAATTCTGGGAGAATGTAAGTGTTCCTGGTGAAAAAACCGGAATGAATGTGGAACTTGAAAAAGCTCTTCGCGTTGTTGATTTTTTGGAACTTGGAGAATTAATGGCTCGCGATGCCCTCGACCGAAATGAATCATGTGGAGGTCACTTCCGTGAAGAATATAAGACCCCGGAAGGTGAAGCAATGCGCGATGATAGCAAATACATGTATGTATCAGCATGGGAATATAAAGGTGCTGATAATGAGCCTCAACTTCATAAGGAACCTCTCATTTATGAAAATATTGAGGTTAAACAACGTAACTACAAAACAGCCTAATCTAAGTAAAAGTAAAAAACGGAACAATGGATTTAAAACTAAAAATATGGAGGCAAGCCGGACCGGATGCCGAAGGTAAATTTGTACATTACCCCGTTCATAATATATCACAGGATGCATCCTTTTTAGAAATGATGGATATCCTCAATGAAGAATTAGTTGCAAATGGTGAAGAACCTGTTGCATTTGATCATGATTGCCGTGAAGGGATTTGTGGCATGTGTAGTTTGTTCATCAATGGGTATCCTCATGGACCAGATGATTCCATAACTACATGTCAACTTCACATGCGTAAGTTTAAAGATGGTGAAACCATCGTAATTGAACCATGGCGAGCAAAACCTTTTCCAATTATCAAGGATTTAATGGTTGATAGATCTGCTTTCGATGAGATAATTCAGGCTGGTGGATATGTTTCAATTAACACCGGAGGTGTACCTGATGCGAATGCCATACCAATCAAAAAAGAACATGCTGATTTAGCCATGGATGCTGCAGCTTGTATTGGCTGTGGAGCCTGTGTTGCTGCATGTAAGAACGCATCAGCTATGTTATTTGTTTCAGCTAAGGTTAGTCAGTTTGCGCTGTTGCCTCAAGGTAAAATTGAGGCAAAACTTCGTGTTGAAAATATGGTTGCAAAAATGGATGATCTTGGATTTGGGAATTGCACAAACACATATGCCTGTGAAGCTGAGTGCCCTAAAGATATAAGCATTGCAAATATTGCTCGCATGAACCGTGAATTCTTAGTTGCTAAACTATCGTAGCAATTCTTATTATGTTCAACAATCATAAAGAAAAGGTGATATCTTTAAAGGGTATCACCTTTTCTATTTTATTGCTAATATATCTATGTTAAGTATATTTATTAATTAACTTTGGTCCGCAATAATCAAAACCAATGCAATTTAGTTCTATAATCGGTCAGAAAGCTCTAATCAGTAAATTGATATCAGCTCATAACGAGAACCGGGTTGCTCATACTCAACTCTTTCTGGGTAATGATGGATCCGGAACATTGCCTCTTGCAATAGCCTATGCTCAGTATCTTTTATGTACTGATAAAATTGATAATGATAGTTGTGGCGTTTGTCCTTCTTGTAAAAAGTTTGAAAAGATTGCTCACCCCGATTTACATTTCTATTATCCAACAGCCACTACCCAGTCAGTTAAGAAAGATCCTAAATCAAGTTTGTTCCTTGATTATTGGCGCAGTTACATTACTGATAATGACGGTTATATTTCATTAAACGGATGGCTTGACCACTTAGGAGTTGGTAACAAACAAGGATATATCCGGAAAGATGATGCCAATGAGATTATCTCTAAATTATCCTTCAAAGCATATGAAGGTAGTTATAAAGTAATCATTATCTGGATGGTTGATAAAATGAATGAATCGGCATCCAATAAACTTCTCAAGACATTCGAAGAGCCACCAGAAAATACAGTTCTAATTCTCATCGGAAATAAATATGAACAATTGCTACCAACTGTAAGGTCAAGGGCACAGCTGGTGAAGGTTCCCCGTTTGAAAGACGAAGACATTATTCAAAAACTCCAAAGCACTGGAGTATCCCTTGAAGAAGCAAATAAATTAGCAACTTTATCTTGTGGCAATTGGAATACGGTTAAGGAAATTGAAGATAACGCAGGTGAAACACAAGCAAATTTCATAAACTTTCGTAAGTGGTTGCGATTATGTTTTCAACCCAGAGACTATTCAGAATTGTTAAAGTTCAATCAGGAAATGTCAAAGCTTGGAAGAGAAAAACAGAAGAGTTTTTTAAACTATGGAATAGAAGTTATTCATAGTTCTATTCAGAACAATTTCAACAACACGGACAATATTAAAAAGGCGGGGGAGGAATTGGATTTCACACGCAAATTCTCACAGTTTATTAATGACTCAAACCAAAAAGAAATATACAAAGCATTGAATGAGGCAATATATCATATTGAAAGAAATGCTCATGCAGGAATTTTGTACTCTGACTTAAGCTTTAAGATTGTTGACTTAATAGCAAAGGGCAAAATGCATGTTTCAAAAAATGCAACTCAATAACTAATAATCAGGCCATGTTAAAAGAGTTTCAAAAATACATCAGAAGCAATAATTTAATTTCTAAGAATGATGAGATACTACTAGCAATTAGCGGCGGTATCGATTCTGTAGTTATGCTCGATTTATTTGATAAAAGTGGCATCAATTATGCCATATCGCACTGTAATTTTAAACTACGAATGTTTGAATCTGATGATGATGAACTTTTTGTCAGACAACTTGCACATAAATACAATACTGATATTTTCGTAAACTGGTGCAATACCACAGAATACGCGAAAGAGAATAAATTATCAATTCAGGAGGCTGCACGTGACTTGAGATATAGTTGGTTTAATCAAGTATGCGGGCATAACAACTATTCGAAGATTGCCATTGCCCATCATCAAGATGATAATATTGAAACATTTTTTATTAACCTGTCACGTGGAGCAGGTATTAAAGGATTGAAAAGCATACCCATTGTTCGTGATAATATAATAAGACCATTGATGTTTGCAACACGCAACGAGGTGGAATTGTATGCTAAAGAACATATGCTTGAATACCGTGAGGATAGTTCAAATAGAAAAGATTACTATTTGCGAAATAATATTAGGCATAATCTAATTCCTACTTTGGAAAGTATTTCTCCAGGTTACAAACAAGCTATTACAAAAAGCATTGACAACCTCGTTGATTCTGATCTACTTCTTCAGTCAGTGGTTGACGAAAAAATTAGTACCCACTTTAAAACAGAACCCAACGGAACAAAGAAAGTGTCAATTGCAGAATTACAGAAACTTGTCCCATACAGAATTTGGATGTACTATATATTGAATGAATTTGGTTTTATTCGCCAAATTTCTGATTCAATCTGCAATGCAATTGAGCAAGGAAATTCCACCGGCCTTAGGTTTGCCTCATCAAATCACGAATTACTAATCGACCGCAAGCAACTGCTATTGAGAGAAATAAGCAAGAAAGCATCAACACTTACATACTTAATTAAAGATAGCGATCCTTATATTACCACCCCTCTAAAGATTAATTTTGAAAAAGGAGTTGATCCGAAATCAATTGAGTTCACAAGCAACAATAGCATTGCTTATTTTGATTATGATAAACTTGAGTTTCCATTATCAATAAGGAAATGGCAGGCAGGTGATAAGATAATTCCATTTGGTATGAAAGGAAGTAAGCTTATTAGCGACATATTAATAAACAATAAAGTTGATTCATTTGAGAAGGAGAATGTTTATGTAATCTTATCAGGTAAAAAGGTTGTATGGTTAGTTGGGTACAGAGCATCCAATGACTTTAAGATTTCGGACAATACAAAAACCTATTTCATGATGGAATTAATAAGTAGTACTTCTGGTTTTGACCTTGAGCTTTTCAAATAATAAGTTTTACCTAATAAAAAAAGGTATAGTATTTGATAAAGCAACATTTTTCAACATAAGGGTGTCAAAAGGACAAACAACATTATTTATTTAATTTTGCATTAAAAATTTTACAAGACTATAGAATATGAAACGTAGTTTAACCGTATTATCAATATTACTATTTCTCACATTTTCCATATCAGCACAAATTCTTGAGCCAGTTAAATGGACTTTCTCATCTGACAAGATAGGAGAAAATGAGTATGAGCTAACATTTAAGGCTGATATCGACATGCATTGGCATTTATACTCCCAAGACATTCCAATGTCACCACCTGCAACAGGCTTTAAATTCACCCAAAATAATGATTTTGAACTAATTAGCACTGTAAGTGAAGAAAGCAAGGTTATTGAAGAATATGATCCAAATTTTGAAATGGTACTTAAATACTATGCAACTGAAGCGGTATTTAAACAAAAAGTAAAACTACTTTCTGAAGGTGCTAAAATTGAAGGATTCTTGGAGTTTATGTGTT
>CALCGQ010000395.1 GCA_937901015.1 uncultured Bacteroidota bacterium
AATTCTTTGGCAACCTTTTTAGCTATTGGGTATTTCATACTAGAATTATTAATCTGTTCACATGACATAATAGTAACACTAATGGCCATGGTTACCATTACAAGTTTACTTATATTTTTCATCTATTTAGTATTTGGATATGTTTAGAAATAGAGGCTTAACCCTAAACTTGGCATAAAGGGAAGCTGATAAACTTTCTTACCGGTAATTATATCAACATAAAATATATTTTCGCGATCGTAGACATTTGTTATACTAACATCAACAACCATTTTTGTATTTGCGCTGAAGAAGAAATTCTTTTTCACATCCACATCCAATCTATGATAAACAGGTAGTCGGTTTGAATACAAATCACCATAAATAAATCCCATTTGCCCATTTTCTGAAACATAATCAGAATTAACACCACCTTCCAGTGGCAAATACTCATAGAATCCTTGAATTGGAGTAAAAGGGAATCCTGTTCCAAGGTTCCATCTTGCACCAAATTCCCACTGTTTCTTTTTACCTGTTACATATGAGAATACAAAATTCACATTATGTCTACGATCGAAATGTGGAGTATATTCAATCATATCGCCATTTACAGCTTCATACTGTCGGTTAACATATCCCAAAGAATAAACAAGCCAAACATATACTTTCTTATAATCATATTTTAAAACAACATCCACTCCATAAGCATTACCCTTCTCCAAAATAAAATCTTTTGTTTCAACATCAGATGCTCCCGGAGGTGCAGTTTCTTCAGCATAAATTTTAAACCTGTTTATGTTTGTAAGTTGTGGGAAGTGCTTATAATAACCTTCAACATTAAGAGAAAGGCTTCTTGTTAAATCAAATTCCGTTCCGAAAATCAAATGATTAGATTTTTGAATTTTACTTGTCACTTCCTGCCCATCAAATGTAGAAGGTAAATTTGAAGGACCAGATAAGAATCCATAGAACAAGTTAACCACGTCTCTATCGGATGAAGCAGCAATTAAGTTTTGAGTATACATACCTGCCGCAAGTTTAAGACGGAACCGGTCTGTTGCATTATATTTTACTGCCAATCTAGGTTCTGGTGAGATTTCCGATAATGAAGCATAAACCTGAACTCTTAGACCTGGTTCAACAATAAACTTTCCAAAAACAGCTTTGTATTTTGCAAACATCCCCAGCTGAGTTGTGTTTTCAATTTGCTCAATTTCAGTATTTAAGAAATTCTGGAATTTATATTCAGTCCGATATCCTTCTAACTCAAAACCAAATTTTAGCTCATTTTTTCCAAGAAAATAAGTGAAATTAAAACCAGCATTAAACCCACCAATAAAACTTGATCTTTCATTTAATGCACTTGATTTAATATTAGAATTGTATTGTGAATAAGCTATAATACCATCAATTAAAACCGGTGATTTACCAGGTATAATTACGAAGTTGGCACCACCACCGGCAGACTTCCAGCCAAAATCAGAGATAGCCTTGTAATCTTTTACGTTATCATTGAAGCTGAAACCAAAGAAACTAACTTTACTACCATTGGCACCACTAAGGGTTATTTTACCATATAAATCTGTAAAGTTAAACGGTAAACCATCTTCATCTATATAATCATAGAATATCTTAGAGCTCTCCGCCAGATATGAGTTTTTAAATGACAATACAAATGATGCACTTCCTTTATCAGGAGATTTTTGTTTAACAATTGGACCTTCAAGTACTGCTCTTGCACCAAATGTTGACGCACCAGCTACTCCGGAAAAACGTTTCTTGTTACCATCTTTTGTTGTAATATCCATTACAGATGATAATCTTCCACCATATTCTGCATTAAAACCACCAGTATAAACATCAGCACTTCTAATTATATCAGTTTCAAAAACAGAAAACAATCCGATGGAATGAAAAGGGTTATAAAGAGTCATGCCATCAAGCATAACCTTATTTTGAATTGGAGAACCACCTCGAATATAAAATTGACCACCCTGATCACCCGTAAATACAACTCCGGGAATTACTTGCAGGTATTGGGCAAAGTCAGCAGTACCTCCAATTGATGGTATCTTCTTAATCTCTTTTGGTGTAATTTTAATAACAGAGGTTTTTGTTTCTGTTCTTGCAGCCGCTCGTTCAGCACTAATTGTTATTGTTTCCAACTTAACAGATGACTTCATCAGAAAATAGTTCTTACTGATAATATCACCTGCTTTAACCTGAACTCTTTCAACTATAGAATCATATCCAAGATACGTGATGATTAGAGTGTAATTCCCAGGTTCGATCTTTGATATAACAAAATAACCATTTACATCAGTGGAGGACCCAAAGGTAGTTCCTTCAAGGGAGGCGTTACAAAACATTGCAGGCTCACCCGATTCTTCTTCATAAATAAATCCTCTTATGACTCCTTCCTGAGCAGTTAGAGAGCTACTAATCAGCGCTGTAAAGACGAATATAAAAATAGTTAGGTATATATTTTTCATTTGAATAAGTTCTATTGTTTTGA
Organism: uncultured Bacteroidota bacterium; assembly: GCA_937901015.1. Classification (GTDB taxonomy): domain Bacteria; phylum Bacteroidota; class Bacteroidia; order Bacteroidales; family F082. The sequence goes on from CALCGQ010000395.1 coordinate 2,495, forward strand.
TACGTGCAAAGTAATTAAAAAGTGTATTACAACTGGTTTTTTCTTTGTCTTTATTTGACAGGCTAGTTTATTAATTAGTTGCACAAAAGATTTAACAATATGACATAAAAAAAAGCCCCTAAACTGCTTGCACAGTTAAAGGGCTTTAGGTGATCTATTTATGATCGGACATTTATGTCCTACATAGTTTAGTATCGGATAATTGAATAGCTGGAAACAGCTGCTTCAACATTTATATAAATCTTTTTGTCTGATTCATCAAAGTTTGATGTTCTATAATGACCATGATCTATTTTCTCAAATCCGGAAATGTTCTTTCCTGATAGTACAGCAGATATGTTTAAGTCACATCCAGAACCCTCAGGAACTTTGAGTTTTATTGAAGATGCACCAGTTTCGATATCTACTTTTGTTTCAGGATGCTCATCTCCAAGTTTCACTCTAATTGCTGCAGCACCACCTTCAATCTGAAGATCACTGATTTTTAAACCAGATAAATCTAAGTCAACATCAGCAGCACCAACTTCATAATGCATATCCCAAACTGGGTATGGATTAAGCGACATCTCAACCCTGTTTTTGGGTTTGCTGTGGATTACAACATCATCTTCAATATAAATATCAATATCAACCATGTTGTCAAGATGCTTTACAGAATATTTGTAATCGAGAAGTGACCCTTTCTTTTCAAAATCAAGTAAGTCGTAGGATTCATCAATTAATATAAACTTGCTTGCAGCAACTTCCATGTCAAGTTTTGCCATTTCAACGGTATCATCAAATGGAATGGTGAACTCCTGATCAATCGTTTGATAATCATTATCATCATGATATGTGATACTATAATCATTATCGTGCCATTGGACTGTACTATTCATCATGTACGTCACTGAACCAGCTAACACCAGCAGTACTAACACTACTTTTATTAAATCCTTTACAGGCAGTACTGATATTCCCCAAAGTACAAGCACCACTGGCCATAGTCTCCATAAATTGTACCAGTCGAAATCAATTACATTAAGATTTTCAAGTGTAAAAAGTAATCCAATTAGAATTAGGATTATGCCCCAAAATATGTTTCTAAATTTCATTTTCTTGTCTTTTTGATGGTTTAAAGATATCAGGTTTAATCATAAGAACGCCTACCACAACTAATAATAGTGGCCAAAGGTCGGCTAAATTGTACCAAGGTAGCAATCTATCTCCCAAAAAGAGCATTCCAAGGAAGATCAATATAACGCCAGCGATAAGTCCGGTGTTTGTTTGTTTGGCAGGTTTAGGATCCAATATATTCACTGTGTTGTTTTGGTTGGTATCAGGCCCACTGCTTGTTGTTTGTTGAGTACTGTCGCCTGTGGATGATGAAAAAGAGAATGGTCTTTTTGGTATAGCTATCCATAAGACGATATAAATTAAACCGCCACTTCCTCCAAATAATGCAAGTAGAACAAATACCACTCGCGATAGTACAACATCTATATTAAAATATTCAGCTAAACCTCCAGCAACTCCTCCAAATACTTTGTCAGTTTGTGATCGGTATAGTCTTTCTTGTGTTTCCATTTTATTTTGCTTTAGTTTATTACTGTTAATTTTTAAGCAAATATATTCTCAATACATATTGTGGGAAATAATTAATCGGTGAGTGGAGGTATTTTTTCGGTAAGAGAAGGAAAGATCTAATAATATTTCAAAAATCAATTAATTATGAACGCTGGTTCATTATATTTGCATAATATTATCAAATATTGATACAAAAAACATTTTATAATGCCACGACCAGAAAAATTCAGGAAGATATGTCGACCACCTTTGATGACAGGATTCAAACCAACCGGCATGCTTTATTCAAAATCTGAATCACTTCAACTAACCTTCGAACAATATGAGAGCATAAGATTAATATCCTATGAATCGCTTTCTCAAATTGATGCGGCAGTGAAAATGAATGTTTCACGTCCCACAATAACCCGGATTTATAATAAAGCCAACAAAATAATTGCAAAAGCATTAATTGAAGGAAAAGCCATTGAAATTGAAGGAGGAAATTACAAGCTAGATAATGACTGGTTTAGATGTAAAAAGTGCTATAAACTCATTGAAGGTATGGATAATCATATAAGATGTTATAAGTGTAATGACTTTGGTAAAGATGAATTAATAAACTTAAATAACTAGGTTATGCCACATATGGATAAACAAGGACCTGAAAACCAAGGTTCAAAAACAGGGAGAATGTTAGGTAGTTGTATAAAAAACGAAACGGAATCAATGAAAATTGGTGACATGGGAATAGGCAGAGGTTTACGCAAGCATTCATTAGATTCAACAGGTAAATGCAAACGATCAAGATACAATGAAACCAAATAATTAAAAAATATGAAAAAGATAGCAGTACCAACAACAGAAGATAATAGAATTGATAGTCATTTCGGACATTGTGAATACTATAGTATATACACAATATCAGAAGATGAAACAATCGCAGAAGTCCAAACAATTAAATCGGAACAAGGTTGTGGTTGCAAATCCAATATTGCTAGCGACCTTTCACAGTTGGGAGTAACACTCATGCTTGCGGGAGGAATTGGAGCAGGAGCAATTAATGTACTTAATCAGTCGGGAATCCAGGTGATTAGAGGTTGTTCTGGCAATACAGAAAGTGTGGTGAAGCAATATATTGAAGGTTTAGTTTCAGATAGTGGAGAAAGTTGCTTACAGCATGAGCATCACGATAGCGATGGACATAAGTGTAATCATGATTAGTTATTATATGAATAGATGAATTAAATGAAATTAGACGGTTGACATCAGTAATCTACTTCATCATAATGAAATTATAAGTAATCGTTCCTCGCTGCGATTCTGCAGCACTTTGGTCTTTAGCAAATGTTGAATTATATGCTGCATCAACAGCTATTTTTCTCAAATTTTGATCGAGTACCGTTGTACCTTTTGCATTAACCTGAGCTCTTGTAACAAGACCTTCCTGATCAACCCAAATACTTACAACAACAGTTCCCTGTTCTTTAAACTTGGCTTTTGGTTGCTCCAGATGAAGTGAACCACGACCCCCAAGACTAAAGGATATACCGTTTCCCGTACCACCTTTTCCATCGTAAGAATCACTTTCCTTATATCCATGGGGTTTGCCTTGATCGCCAGCACCTTCCGTGATACCTTGATTATTACCTTCACCATCAGATGTGCTTCCAGTATATAATGCTCTCTTATTAACCACAGGTTTTGGATCTTCAACTACAATTTCTTCAACTGGCTCATCTTGAGTAAATACTGAATCTATAATATCCTCAACCGGTTTTTCTTCTATAATTTCTTCTTTTATAGGTTCTGGCTCTTCCTCGATTATTTCTTCTTCATCTTCCTTCTCAGGTTCCTTTTCTTCCACCTTTTCTTCGATTGATGGTGCTTCTTCTATATCCTGAGTAATAATATCTTCTTCAACCTGCTCTGGTTCCGGCTCTGGTTGAGGCGGAGGTTGTACAACTTTCTCTTCTATAGGCGGCTGTTCTGCTTTTGGAGGAGGAGTATCACTTTGCACATTTCCAGATCCCTGATCATCCCATCCAAGATTAACCTCTACTCCTTCTTCACCAGGTAAAGGCAATGGTGTACGAAGGGCAGCAAACAATAAAAACACCAATAGTATTGCATGCACTATAACTGTTCCTATTATTCCTTTTCTTCTGTCCTTATCAATCTTCATGTGGGTAAAAAATCAATTAATATGCCAAACTATCGCTTTGGTTTAGTAGCAAGTATAACTTTATGCTGTGTATTGTACTTACTATTTAACTCATTTACAGCATCGATAACAACCACAATATCCTGCACAGGTGCGGTTTTATCAGATCTTAGAACTATTGAGGCAGCCTGCTCTTCTCTAATCAATCCGTAAAGGATATTCGATAAGTTAGCAGGTTCTACTTTACGATCTTCAACATAAATATTACGTGCCTTATTAATATAAACGGTAACCGATTGTTTAGACATTGTCTTACTGTTACTGTTTGGTAAGAGCAATTTAATGGCATTTGGAGCTACCAAAGTAGATGTTAGCATAAAAAATATTAAGAGCAAGAATACCATATCCGACATGGATGACATGCTGAAACTGGTATCACGCTTATTTCGCATTTGTATGGCCATATCTATCTATTTTGCTGGTTCGTGAAGCATATCCATAAATTCAGTAGCATTGATCTCAAGCTTGTAAACCACTGACTGGATTCTTGACACAATGATATTATAGAATATGTATGCAGTAATACCTACAACAAGACCACCAACTGTGGTAATCATTGCTTGATAAATACCCCTAGACAATAACTCGATATTAATATTATTACCAGCCATCGACATATCATAAAATGCACGAATCATACCAATTACAGTACCTAAAAATCCTAACATAGGTGCAGCACCTGCAATTGTTGCGAGACCAGCTACATTTTTCTCAAGCCTTGATACTTCAAGCTTACCTGTATTTTCAATTGCTGCATTAATATCGCTCAATGGTCTTCCAATTCTTGACAATCCCTTTGAAATCATTCTGCCAATTGGAGAATTATTTGTCAAACATAGTGCTTGTGCAGATTCTAGTTTGCCTTCATGAATGTATGTACGGATGTTATTCATAAACCCTTTGTCGGCTTTCTTAGCTCTGCCGATTACAAAAAATCGCTCGATAAAAATATAAACAGCTACAACTGACAATACGCCAATTATACCCATTATCCAGCCACCTCTCATTACTAAATCAATAATCGGAAGCGTAATTTCTCCAGCTTCGCCCTCAACTAAATTTGCAGTTTCCTGAATTTGTAATATTATTCCTGTTGTCATTAGCAATTTATCTATAAATTATAATGTTGGTAAATTTACTTTCTTAATTATGAGTTGATATACTACAATACCAATTTTTTAAACATTCGTCTGTTAATACAAACTGAATTTGCTAAGCTTTATTATATATGTAATTAATGATTAGATACCGATATCCTTCTATCATTAAAATTTAGATTTATACAATAAATGTTTCAATAAATAATAAATCTTAATTTAAGTGTAATTTCACAACTACAATATCGTCTTAATAGTTGTAATGACAATAAAAGAGTTTAAAATAAACTTATTACCCTTGAAAAACAGGATGTTCCGATTATCATTCGGATTGCTAAACAATCGGGATGATGCAGAAGATGCTGTTCAGGAAGTCATGGTTAAGATTTGGAATATGCAAAAGAAACTGGATGATATAAAAAATACTGAAGCGTTTGCAATGACTGTTACACGAAATTACTGTCTTGACAAACTCAAAAGTAAAAAAAATCGGTTTTTATCTCTTAACGAGGATATTGCAAAACAAACAGAGACAACACCATATGAATCACTTGAAACTTCCGAAATGGTGTCAACGGTAAAGAAAGTAATAACTCAACTACCTGAAAAGCAAAGAACAATTGTAAACCTACGGGATATTCAAGGGTATAATTTTGAAGAGATAATGGAGATCACGGGATGGGAAATGAATTACTTAAGAGTTAACCTATCACATGGAAGAAAAAGAATTAAAGAAACGATAATTAAAATGCAGCAATATGAAAACGCAAGATATTAGTGCATTAGTCACAAGATACTACGATGGTGACCTAACCATCGAAGAGGAATCCATACTTGGAGATTATCTAAAAGAGACTGATAATAAACAGTTCATTGAGATCAAATCGCATCTTGAAATAATGGATGAACTAGCCAATGAAGATGATTTACTTGGTGATGACTTTGATGAAACAGTACTAGAAATAATTAATGAAAGCACACCAAGTTCAATAAGTAAGTTTAATACTAGAAGAATATTATCAGGAGTGGCTGCAACTGCATTATTACTAATCTCAATTTGGGTTGTAACCAATATAATAGGTTCTAAAGAGGTATATGGTACAGTTAATGATCCTGCCATTGCATTCAATGAAACCAAAAAAGCCCTTCAGAAAGTATCTAAAAATGTAAAGAAAGGTGTAAGCCCCGCAACAACTAGCATTAAAAAGGTTGATGACAACTTGGAGAAAACCAAAGAAATTAAGAAGGCTGCAAAAGCCATAGAAAACATTAAAAACATTAACAAGCTAAATAGTCCTAGCCAGTTATTAAAATCAATGACTAAAGTAACCGTTAAATACGGTAGTTCATAAATAGAATAAAAACCTCAAAATTAAATATCATGAAAACACAATTAATTAAAATCCTAACCATCACATTAGTACTGTTACCAGCATTAGTATTTGCTCAAAGTGATTTTGATAAGCTCTATAAGAAATATGCAGGTAAAGAAGGTGTAACAAGCATCAATATTTCACCAGAAATGTTCAAATTCCTTGGCAATATAGATATGAGTGACAGCTCTGAAGATGCAAAAGATGCTCAAAACGTAATGGAGCAACTCAGTGGTCTTAAAATGTTAGTTTATGAAACTCCTGACACGAAGACCCTTGAAAATTTCTATAAAGAAATTAAAAAAGCTCTTCCCTTTGATGATTATGCTGAGCTTATGTCAGTAAACGATAGTGAGTCTGACGTTAAATTCCTAATTAAAAAAACGGGAAAAGATAGAATCTCTGAAATGCTTATGATAGTTAAAAGTGAAGACGAAGTGCTGGTTATGAGCATGCTTGGAGATCTTGACATGAATTCCATTTCCGAAATTGGAAAATCACTTGATATGAAGGGGATGGAAAACCTCGATAAAATCGACAAATAAATCTAAATACAATAGTGAATTCCTGTGCATATTTTTGTACAGGAATTCACATTGTATTGGAATTATTATTAATTATGCAGTAAATATTAAGATTACATTATAAAGAACCAAATATGAAAAATTTACTAATAGTACTTGTAGCAATTATTATACTTCCTTCAGTATCGTTTTCACAAGATAATAGCTTGAAAGACTTATTTACAAGTTATGAAAACAAAACAGATTTTAGATTAACCCAATCAACTGCTGGTTCAGACATAAGCCTTGGATTAGATAGTGATATCGAGAAGTTATTTAACAACATAAATGATATTTACGTTATTAAGTATACTGGTAATGATTTTAAAAATAGCGATCTTGTTAATTTTCAAAATAGTTTAGATGCTCTAGTTGAAAAAGGAGATTACAAACCGATGGTTGAAGTTAGTGGTGATGGAGTGCTTAAAGTTTTGCTTAAAAGAAATGGAAATAGTGAGCCTTCAGAAATAATACTTATAAAAGAAGATGAAAATAATGCTCTTTATCTTTGGGCAACTGAATAATTACCTTAACCTATAATTATACAAAGTATTACCTGCTGCTGATACCAGATTGATCTTTCCATCATTTTGAAGATCACCGACATTGAACTGCGTTTCACTCACAAGTCCCTTGCTGATAATTATATTACCCTTCTTGTCGAAGAGATAGATGGTACGTTCCTGATCAGCAACTACACCCAGCACATGTTGCTTTCTGCCCAGCTTAAAAAATGAAGGTGCAATAGTGATATCCGATCCAAAATCATAGCTAAATAATACCTTCTTAAACCTATCAAACACCTGAAGGTTATTCCCATCGATAAAAATAAAGTCATTGGATTTATCCCCATTAAAATCTTCATAAAGGAAAAAATGATTCTGACTAAAATTCCCAAAATCAGTATAATTTAGTTTACCCGATGCAGAAATATAGACCAATTTACCAGCTTCAGTTGTGGTGATTATTATTCCTTTGCTATTTGTCCGATTTACATAATAGCTGGAATTTTTCGCTTTTTTCAGATCCGTTGACACTTTAATTCTACGCTTACCCTTTCGATCAACAATCTTAATTTCATTTTCAATATCGGTAATGATGATATAATCCTTTTTATTGGCTAACAGGCGCTCAACAGGAGCAACAACGATATTCTGCATCTTTGGCTGATTCCACCCTTTGATCTCCTTACCCGCAATGGAGTAGTTATATATTTTCTTGTCGGATTGAGCCAAAAGCAATCGATAGTCCTTATTCTTAAGGTAGTCGAATATAACAATCCCATTTGTAGCTTTCTTATGTAGCTTCTTTGGATATCCTTGTACATCCCTTCCATTTCTGTCGACAAGGTAAATATAGTCACCTGTATTGAACAAGTACTGAATCTTATTATTCTTGAAGAAGTCGACCTCAAACACATCACTAACAGGCTTAGAATCAACCTTTCTATCCCAAACTATATTTCCGTCAGCATTAACAAAATACATTATGTTTAACTTATCAAATACAAGTATATTCTTTGATTTAGTTTGATGATCTGCAACGAGAAATGGCCCAAAAACAATATCCCCTTTTAGTAGAACCTTCCATAGTGCAAGATTCTCCTCATGAACTCCTCTCGCATGATTTGTATATATATTCGTATATGATATATTGTTCCCTCCTGCTAACTGAAATGATAATCCTTGAAAGGATTTTATAACATTATCAACCAACTCCATCTCCCTTGAAACACTAGTTTCAAAATATTGATTTATTCTCCGTAGAATACCTCCGGGTTTAACATAGATCAACAAGTTAGATTTTGAGGCAATATTATCTGAAAAGTTTTTAAAATTATCATTTAAATCGAGGGTTTTTCCTGTCTCAAAATATCCAATAAGATTTATTAATGAGTTTTCAGAATTTGCAAATACCACATACCCTCCAACTAATGTGTAGTAATTATTCTTGATTCCTACAAAGGCATCTCCAAAAAGGGAAGGTAGGAAATTAGCATCCTTTATTCTGCCAATTGAATAGTTATTATGCTTTGCCTTTTTTGAATAACCAAGATTGAGAGCAATTCTGTTCAGTATAGATTTTGCCTTTTCTTCATTCTTGACCTTAATTGCAAACCATGAATTCCCCTCATATGAACCTGTTGTTTCTGCATTTGAAGCAAAAACTAATTCTTCGCCAACAACATTAATCAACTCATTAATATTATAATTAAGCTTCTTAGAAATTCCATCTGCATGTGCAGCAGAGTAGTTTGTATAATAATATTTGGAAAAGTCTGACAAACCAAGCCACAACATTGTATTTGTATTGTATGGCAAGATATTTAACGCTCGAAGGTTAACTGGTTTTTGATTTACAAATGAAGAAGCATGGTTTGAAATCGAATCTGATAAGGTAAAACCTGAAAGAATCAACTCATTATTTTTAAGAAGTACATCAAACTCTGTCCATTGAGCAAAATTACCAAGCCACTCTATAACTACCTTGCTATTAATAGACACAAGTGGCTGAATTAATTTGAAGAATTCTGAATATTGAATATAAACTCTGCCATGTACTCTTGAACCACTTGATTTTTGAAGCTTAAGGAATTCGGGAGTATCCAACACATTGGGGATCTTATTACCATGGGTATCAAATATCCTAATTAATAAATCTGATGACTTTGTATAAACCAGAACACCGTCAAATACTGCGATATATTGAGTTATTCCACTTCCTGCATCTACAATCTTAAACCCTTCTGAAATTCTGGAAATATCCAACACCCCATAATCTCTGTTTAACTTTGTCTCTAAATAGTTTTTAAGTGAAGCTATACTTAGGTTTTTTCCAATCTTAGAAAAGATTGCAATCTGACTACCACCTGTACTATCATTAAATATTGCTATTGTAGCCTGAC
>CALCGQ010000396.1 GCA_937901015.1 uncultured Bacteroidota bacterium
AGCTTCAAATGTACTTCGTATTCCACCACTTGGGAAGCTTGAAGCATCTGGCTCTTGTTGGATAAGTTCAGTTCCCTGAAATTCTTCAATGGCTTGACCTTTTTCTATTGGGCTGATAAATGCGTCATGCTTTTCAGCAGACGATCCTGTTAGTGGATGAAACCAGTGAGTGTAGTGAGTAACTCCTTTACTTAAAGCCCAAGCCTTCATGGCTGAAGCTACCTGGTTGGTGATTCTCCGATCAATTCTAATACTTTGATCCATTGCCTGAATAACACCATCAAATGCTTCTTTGGTTAGAAATTCTTTCATTACTGAACGATTAAAGGTCATCGATCCATAATATTCAGATGCTTTCTCAGAAGGGTTTGTAACGATTTTTGGTTGTCTGTCTAAAGTTTTTTTAAGAGCAGTGAATCTAAAGTTTGACATAATTTTAATTTAATTAGTTGTTGATTTCTTAGTTATTAGTAATCCGATAAAAGTTATTAATCCGTTTATTATCAATAATTCAAATCCTATTTGATATCCATCAAACAATAAAGTTGAATAGCTACTGATAAAGTATGATAGTATTGGTGCAACAATTGCAATTACAGGTATTAGTTTGTCGTTTGCTTTAAATTTTGTGAATAACCCAAACGAATACAGGCCCAATAGTGGACCATAAGTATATCCTGCAAATGTAAATAGCTGCGCAATAACAGCTTGATTATTAATTAATTTGAATAATAAAATGACAAAAATAATTAATATCGACATTGCAATATGTACTATATATCTCTTTTTTTTCAAAAGTTTTCCATTATCAGAATACTTCTTGTCGAGCTCCAGTATATCCAATGAAAATGAGGTTGTTAGTGAAGTTAGGGCACTATCAGCACTTGAATATGCAGCTGAAACTAGCCCAATAATAAATATAATACCTGCTGTAGTTCCCAGATAATTGAATGCAATATTTGGAAAAATATGATCAGTGGTTGAAGGTGTTGCTATTGCAAAATGTGTGGAATAAAGGAATAACATAGCACCCAGGAATAGAAAAATAAGATTAACAGGTATTAGTATTAAACTCAGTGTTGTCATATTTTTCTGTGCATCACCAATGTTTTTACAGCTTAGGTTTTTTTGCATCATATCCTGGTCAAGTCCGGTCATAACAATTGTTATAAAAACGCCGCTAAAGAATAACTTTATAAAATTCTGTTTAGAATTAATATCTGTAATTATTATATTACTTAAATCACTATTCCATACATTGCTGATCATTTCACCAATTCCAACTTCCATATGCTGGGTAATTATTACGATGGTTGAAATTACAGCAATAAGCATGAAAGTGGTTTGAAGGGTGTCAGTCCAGATTATGGTTTTTATCCCACCCTTTAATGTGTAAAGTTGGATAAGCGCCATAAATACTGTTACGGTTACCCAAAAAGGAATTCCAAAGTGATCAAATACAAATACCTGAAGCACAGAGACTACCAAAAACATCCTAAATGATGCTCCAACTATTCTTGAAATCAAAAAGTAAACTGATCCTGTTTTATAGGCCGACCTACCAAAACGAATATCCAGATAAGTGTATATGGATGTTAGTTTTAGTTTGTAATACATTGGCAATAGAATTGTTGATATAATGGCATAGCCCACAACGTATCCCAACACAATTACAAAATATGAGAAGCCGGTGTCACCTACCCAGCCAGGAATTGAAATGAACGTTACTCCTGAAAGTGAAGCCCCAATCATGCCATAAGCCACCACAAACCATGGTGATTTATTATTCCCTATGAAAAAGCTCTGATTATCTGCCTTACGTGAAGTAATCCATGATATGATGAATATAACCAAAGTATAGATTACGAAAGTACCGAATATCAACCCTGGGCTCATTTTATTTGTTTTTCAAGTGAGTTTCTAAAATCAAATAAACCATCACAAACATAATCCGCAAGCTCAGAGGCAATAATACCATCGCCACTGCTGGTAATGAAAACTGTTTTCATGCCAGCATTTTTACCAAACTCAATGTCACTTAATGAATCACCAACCATTATGCTTTTGTTAATGTCAATCTCAGGATTATCAGCAATCGCTTTTTGAGCCATCACGGGTGAAGGTTTTCTGCAGTTATTGTCAGAATCAGCAAGATCTGTGCAGTAATAAATTGAGTCTATTTTCCCACTTTTTTTTTCAATCTCACTTATCATAAATGAATGAACAGTTTTAAGTGCTTCCTCTGTCATTAATCCTTTACCAACTCCCTGTTGATTTGTCACTATAATAATCTTATTGAATGTTTGAGTGAAATAAGCTATGCTTTCAAGTACTTTAGGATTAAATTCAAACTCATCCGGACTTGTTATATATCCGCCAAATTTCCTTGTATTTATAACTCCATCTCTGTCAAGAAATAATGTCCAACTTGCATCTATATTATTGAGGAAGTTAGCGTTCATTTAACAAAGATGGTAGGAGTGAAGAATTAGGAGGACTGGAGTTTATATTCATTGATTATGGGATTTTAGGAAATAAACTAGTTTCAATTTCTTCACAAATAACATGACCAATCAATATATGTGCTTCCTGGATTCGTGCGGTATTCGATGAAGGAACTTTAACACAATAATCGGCTATCTGATCAACTTTACCAGTTTTAGAACCTGTAAAAGCTACAGTTATCATTCCTTGATTTTTAGCTTCCAATAGAGCGTTAACTACATTTTTAGAATTTCCAGATGTGCTGATACCAATGCAAATATCACCTGTCCTTCCAGCAGCTTTGATCATTCTGCTATAAATCACATCATATGAATAATCATTTGCAACAGCAGTTACATATGATGAATTTACATGAAGTGCCTCTGCGAAAAGAGGCTCACGATCATAGTTAAATCTACCAGATAATTCTGCGGCTATGTGTTGTGCGTCGGATGCACTGCCTCCATTGCCACACAATAATACTTTACCATCATTTTTAAAGGTGGATATGCATTGCTCAGCAATTTCTTGAATAGTATTGATAAGCTGCTTATCTTCAAGCAGTAATTGCTTAGTTTTAATGGATTCTAGTATTGATTCTTCGATTCTCATTTTTGAAGTTCGAATGTTAGATTTAGGATTACAAATTTATTGTTTTTTAAGTCATATGAAAATATTCATATGGGTCAAACGCGGTTTTTTGATTAAAGATTGTATTTAACTAATATAACTCTGATATTTCCGCAATGGTTTGAGTTGGGCTTTTACGACTGGATTACCCATAGAAATCTAGTGATCATCAATATCTGCAATCATGTTCTCACGATACTCTCTCAATAGATTTGCTCTGGATATTAAACCCATAAACTTCTTATTACTCAAAACTATCATATTATAGTTTTTGGTTTTATTGAATTTGTTAAGAATATCTCTTGCATCAGTATCTATGTCAACCTTTTCATCTGATAGAGGACTGTAAAGATAATTTGAAATAGGGTCTTTATATTTTGAATGATTGAACATATCATTTCTCACACTATCCATAAGTATAACTCCAATGAAGTTATCATTGTCATCAATTACAATAAATAAATTACGTTTTGATTTTTTAATGAGTTTAATCAAATCACCCAGATTGCTATGGAGATTTATTTTTAGTAGATCATTTTCAAGAAGTGATCTTATATCCAGCTGTTTAACAACAGTCATATCCTTGTATTGGAACATATCACCTTGTTCGGCAAGTTTCTGAGTGAAAATTGAATGTTTGTTGAATCGCTTAGCAATAAGATATGCAATGGATGTTGAGAGCATTAAAGGAACAATTAATTCGTATCCATTACTCATCTCTGCTACCAAAAAAATGGCTGTTAAAGGTGCCATAAGTACTGCTCCCAGAACAGTTGCCATACCAACTAAAGTAAAGTTACTTTCATGTAATTGGTATCTGCTATTTATCTCATTAATAAATCTTGACAGTATAAATCCTGTGAATCCACCCATTACGGCAGCTGGAGCAAATATTCCTCCAACACCTCCTGCTTCAGTAGTTAATGTTGTTGCTACTACTTTAAAAATCACCAATAGTATAACAAAACCAATAAGAGTATAAACTGCACTCGATCCATCAACGAAAGTATAATCCAGTAGATTATTAGCATCGCCACTCACAATTTGTCTAATTGAATCGTAACCCTCTGAATAAAGCGGTGGAAATATATAGACCAATATGCCTAGCAAGCTACCACCAACCAATGCTCTAGTCCAGATAGACTTAATTCTACTAAATAGTTGAATGATTTTGAAATGCATAAAGTGAAAGTAAACTGCTACAAATCCACCAAGTACACCAAGTAGTAAAAAATATGGAATATCCTGAATAATAAACTCTTCGCTAACTTTAAAGTGGACTAGGTATTGTTCTGAAGTGAGAAGTTTAGTTGTTACAGCCCCGGTTACCGATGCCATTAAAATTGGGATTAGA
>CALCGQ010000397.1 GCA_937901015.1 uncultured Bacteroidota bacterium
AGGGCACTCCAGAAGGGCACTCCAGACAAAAAAAAGGCTTCACATTTCTGTAAAGTTTCAGTAAATTAATATGCAACTATATAAGTCTCTTATTTCTGAAAGCTATTCCTGATCCTGATTTAAGATATTTTTCAAAATCATACGCTTTATATTTATCTGAAAAAGCGACATAAGTAATAAGTTCAACTGGAAGTCGATTACTAGTGTGATGAACTTGTTTTTTATTGTGCCTTCCCAATCTGTCTTCCAAGTCCTTAGTACAACCGGTATAGTGAGAATTGTCCTTACATTTTAAAATATAAACATACCACATATTAAACAATTTAAAGTGGACTGCGTCCACCGGAGCCCTCCAAAGTTAAAAAACAAAAGTGGATTTACTATAATAAGGGATGTGTGAGAAATAAAAAAGCCCTCCGTCGCTGAAGCTATGGAGGGCGAATTATTGTTGGATTTTTATACTTTGATTATCTGGGTTTGCAGGTGGATTGCATCCACCGTAGCCCGACTAATAAGCAGAACATTTGTGAGTGACAGACATTCTGGGTTAAAAGAAAAAAGCCCTCCGTCGCTGAAGCTATGGAGGGCGAAGGTGGAGAATAGCGGAATCGAACCGCTGACCTTTTGACTGCCAGTGGATAGAGCGTTTTTGTAATACTTTATATATCAATTAGTTGAAAAATGCGGAGATCGCGAAACAGCGCATTTTGCAGCATTTTGACACGTAAAAATGGCACTCCAGAGAATATTTGAAACATAACATATCTACTTAGGATTCACATGTAAAAAGTTCACTTTTTGCTGACACTATACACAGATAAATTTGGTAGTTAGTGAGTATTAACTATCTTTGCAGTGTAATTAATAATATTATGCAGTCAGAAAGACAAATACAAATAATAGAAAGTTCTATTGAACTTATCGCTACTAAAGGGATTCAGGGATTTACCATAAAAAATCTATCCAAAGCAATTGGGATTTCTGAACCTGGGATTTATAGGCATTTTGATAGTAAAACAGAAATTCTTCTAAGTATTCTGACTAGCTTTAAAGAGATGGCAGAAATGTTATCTGGTATGTTAGATGATTTGCAGGTACCAGCAATTGAAAAGATTGAATTTATGTTTACACGCATGCTGGAATTATTTTCCACAACTCCTTCATTGGTATCGGTCATTTTTGCTGAAGAAATATTTAAAAGTGAAGAATTACTGAAACTGAAGATAACAGAAGTGCTAAACACTCATGCTCAAAACATTGAAAATATTATTACAATAGGCCAGGAAGAAAATAATGTAAGAAAAGACATAGAAGCAAAAACCATGACTTTAATAATAATGGGTTCACTAAGATTACTTGTAAAGCGGTGGGATTTGAACAACCATGATTTCGATCTTCAAATTGAAGGGAGCAAATTGATAATAAGTTTAGATAAAATTATTGCATGTCAGTAGATTAATTAAAAATTATAAAAAACAAAAAAATGAATATTTCAACTGTTTCAGGAACACCAATTAAAAAGAATGTACACAATGTTGATGCACGGATGATTTATAATAAGGATTCGGCACAGGTAGTGCATATGCAACTCAATCCAAGACAAAGCCTTAAACCTCACATTACACCCGTTGATGTCTTTTTCTTTGTTATTGAAGGAACACCTGATGTGCTAATTGGAGAAGAAAAGAAAAGAGTTGAAACTAATAACCTCGTTGAAAGCCCAAAGAATATTGTACATTGTATTTATAATAATACCGATTCGATAGTGCGTATTTTGGTTGTGAAAGCACCACGCCCAACTACAGCTACGAAAGTTTTATAAACGAAGATAATTACCGAATAATGAAGGCTTAGTTAAGCCTTTTTTTAGAATTTAAAATGTAGTGAATACTAACTAACGTATAAGATGGAAACATTATTAAAAAAATTACTAAACATACCATGGCTTTCAATAGCACTGACAATCGTATTGAGCTCTGTATTCTTCTATTTCATGATTCAAAACTCTGAAATGGAAACTAATCTGGACAAATATATGCCTCAGGATCATCCCGCATTTGTTTATAGCGATCAGGCTGAAGAATGGTTTGGTATAAATGATGGAATTATTGTCGCCATCGAAAACAAAAAAGGAATTTATAATCCTGCAACAATAGATACATTAAAGCAGTTGACAAAAGTCCTGCAAAAAATGGCTGAGATTGAAAAGTCTGATGTTACATCACTTTACACTGCTGATAATATTGTAGGTGATGAAGATGGGATGGATGTAAAACGGTTTTTTAAGCGTGTTCCTACATCTGGAGAAAAACTTAATGAACTTCAACAAAATGTTCGTAATAATGAGATGGTTTATGGACGACTTGTATCCACTGATGAAACTGTTACAGTTATCATTGCAGAGATTAGAGATGACGTATTTACCCAGGAATTTTACAATGAAATTCTTGAGTTAGTTGATTCATTTCAAACAGAGGATATCAAAATTCACGTTGCTGGTCGACCTATTGTGGAAGGTACCATGGCTTTACTTGGACCTGCCGACATGAAACGCATGGTTCCTATTGTATTATTAGTAATAACCATAGTACTTTATCTAATGTTAAGAAGTGTTAGGAGTACATTACTCACAATGTCAGTAGTTTTTTTTAGTACACTTTGGAGTTTTGGTTTAATGGCTATGGTTAACATACCTATTTATGCTGTTTCTACAATGATTCCTGTAATGCTCATTGCAATTGGTGTTGCTGATGGTATACATTTGTACAGCCACTTGCATTTGTTTCAACGCAAACACCCAGAAGCGGGTAAAAAAGAAGCGGTTTTGGACATGATTAAGAATATGTGGAGTCCTGTAGTTATCACATCCATAACAACTGCTGTTGGTTTTATCTCATTACTTACTTCACAAGTTTATCCGATTAAGTATTTTGGGGTTTTCACAGCTTTCGGTGTGTTAGTTGCCATGATATTGTCATTAATCATAATACCATCGGGAATTATGATTTTTGGACTTCCAAAACTTAAAAAAGAGAATAAAAAGAAAAAAACTAACAATTCCACATTTTATCAAAGTTTTGCATTAAAAGTAGTGAGGTATAAAAAGGTATCCATTATTGCAACTGCTGTAATTATCATATTGTCGATTTTCGGTATGCAGAAACTATGGATCAACTCCAGTTTCCTTGATAAATTCGAAAGTGATAGTGAGATAGTTCTTACTGATCAGTTTATCAACTCCCATTTTGGTGGAACCACTTCCTTAAATCTAATATTGGATGCAGAGG
Organism: uncultured Bacteroidota bacterium; assembly: GCA_937901015.1. GTDB lineage: Bacteria > Bacteroidota > Bacteroidia > Bacteroidales > F082. Next base: position 3,288 of record CALCGQ010000397.1, read on the forward strand.
GTGAAAAAGATGTTTTTAAAAATCCTGATGTACTTAAACTGGTTGATAAAATGCAAAACCAATTGGAGAATGATCTCGAAGTTGTGGGAACGTCTTTTTCTCTTGCCGATTATATCAACCGGATGAATAAGGTGATGAATGCTGATGACGAAGCATTCAACACCATACCTGACAGTCAGGATATGGTTGCTCAGTATTTGCTGCTTTATGAGATGTCAGGCGATCCAGAAAATCTCGATAAAGTAGTTGATTATGATTATGAAAAACTGAATGTTACATTTCAACTTAAAAGCGATAATTCAAAAGCTATCAACTCGGCCTTAGCCATAATTGATACTTATGAGAATGAATTTTCAGAAATGGGTATTAGTATGAAATATGCAGGAAGTGGTTACAAGGGTTTAATATTTACAGATCTAATTTTGGAAGGACAAATAATGAGTTTAATACTCTCTATAATTATCGTGATCATACTCTTGTCGTTTATGTTCAAAAACATCAAAGCGGGAATTATTGGGGCAGTCCCAATTCTTATTACAGCATTAATAAGTTTTGGAGTGATGGGTTTTCTGGATATTCCACTAAGCACAACAACAGCTTTATTATCAAGTATTGCCATTGGAATCGGAATTGATTATGCTGTTCACTTTCTTGAACAATATCGTATGAATGCTAAAAAAACTGGCGACATTGAACTTACTGCACAAAAAACCATGGCACACTCAGGTAGAGCAATTTTGTTTAATGCCATAGTAGTAATAGCTGGTTTCTTGGTATTACTATTTTCTGTATTCCCACCCAACCGTGAACTTGGAGCATTAGTATCACTTAATATGTTCACCAGTTTTGTAGGTACGCTAACTATAATGTTGGTACTACTCAATCTTTCAAAATTATATTTTAATAAAAGTAAATAATTTCACATTCAAATAAAAGAAAAATGAAAATACTAAAAATCACATCAATACTAGTTGCAGTTATTATAGCAAGTGGAATTAACAGCCAACTTCAGTCACAGGAATTAACAGGAAGAGATATTGTCGAGAAAGTTTACAACCTCCCAACCGGTGAAGACCAAATTTCTAATCTTACCATGACACTAATTAACAAAAGTGGTAAAGAAAGAATTAGGAAAATTAAGCAGTTTAGCAAAGATATGGGTGATGTCGAGAAGAGCATCATGTTTTTCCAGTCACCAGCCGATGTTAAAAATACTTCGTTTATGAGTTGGACTTATGATGACGAAAGTAAGAGCGATGATCAGTGGATTTATCTTCCGGCTTTAAAGAAAACGAAAAGGATCTCCAGTGACAGCAAAAGTGATTACTTCATGGGATCCGACTTTACATATGATGACCTTGGCGATCGTAAACTTGATGATGATACACATGAACTTACTGGAGAAGAAACCATCAACGGTATTGACTATTATGTTGTGAAAAGCACACCAAAAGATGAAGAATATATGTACACCAGAACTAAAACATGGATAAGAAAAGACAACTTCATTGGATTGAAGAAGGAATTTTATGATGAAGATGAAGAATTGCTTAAAGTGTTGAAAATTAAAATGTTTGAAGAGATATCAGGTTTTTTGGTAATCACAAGTTCTGAAATGGAAAATGTACAGAAGAATCATAGAACTACAATGGTACTTAGTAATGTAGAAGTTAATACAAATATTTCAAGTTCCAAGTTCTCTGAGAGAATGATGGCTAGGGGAATGTAAGAACCCTCATTATCCTCCAGCTTCTGCAATTCACTAGAAAGAGTAATGTTGACTACTGTATATAAAGACCTATAAAAGTTACTATTTAACATGAAATACTTAATCTGGTTTTGGTTGGTGATAGAAGTTCTACGATTTTGACAGAATAGTAAAAACTTAAATAAATAAACTGTAAAAGCATGAAAATTAAATTTTTAATTTTGACAACAATGCTCTTGGTAAGCCATTTGTCATTTTCTCAAAGCATTGACATAAATGGTTTTGCACGAAGCTATACTGGTGTATTATACAAAACTGGTGAGTTCAACATGCTCCAAAACACTCTTAACCTAAATTTTGAAAAAATGGGTGACAGGGTGGCATTTAAAGCTAACCCTATGATATATCTTTATGGCATCGATAGTCTTGATTTCAGAATGCGTGAAATCTACCTCGACTTATATTTCAAAAATTTTGATATCCGTGTGGGGAAGCAGCAAATTGTTTGGGGGAAAGCTGATGGCGTTTTTATCACTGACATTGTTTCACCACTAGATCTAACTGAGTTTCTACTCCCCGATTTTGATGAGATACGAATTGGCGTTTATGCAGCAAAGATTAACTACTATTTTGGCAAGGGCACCATCGAGGCAATTTGGAAACCTGTTTACGCTGGTAATGAATTTCCGGGACCGGGATCAATTTGGTATAAACCACCGGTATTCCCGGCACCAGCAACTTTCGATTATTCAAAAAGCACGATAGATCCTAGTTTTGAAAACAGTGAAGTGTACTTAAAATACTCACTTTCTTCTTCTGCTATTGATTTTGATTTGATGGCAGCATACACCTGGGATGCTACACCAAGTATGTATATTGAAAAGGAGTTTACGGTTGATACGACAACTGGTAGTCCGGTACTTACAGGGCTGCTTGTTACTCCGGAAATTAAACGTCTTACTATTGTAGGGGGGTCTTTTACCTCAACGTTAAAAAGTTTTGTTATTCGGGGTGAGGCAGCCTATTATAACGGAAAATATTTCCAGACAGAAGACCCAATGGCAGCCGGAGCTCTCACACAAAAAAACTATTTACATTATGTTGTTGGTATCGACTATGGTATAGGCAGCCTTAAGCTAAGTGCACAGTTTATTCAGAAATACATTCTGGATTATAACGATTTTATCGATGAAGAAGAGTTTGGAAACACTATGACATTCCTTGCCCGATATGATGTAATGCGTGAAACCCTACATTTAGAGCTCTTTTCATATATAGGTCTCAATTATGGTGATGCTTTAATACGACCAAAAGTTACCTATGATTTCAGCGATAGCTTTTCAATATTGGCTGGGGCAAATATTTTTGTTGGTGATGAAAGGGGGATGTTTGGCCGTTATGATGACAACTCAATGATTTATACTAAGATTAAATATAATTTCTAAAAGATATAAGGATTGTATGAATAGAAAACTTCGTTAAAAACATCAGATTGAAACTTTATATACTCATTGTTTTTTTCATGTCAAGCCTCTTTGTTTTAGGTCAACGAACTGAGATGTCCATTGATTTCAGTGAGAAAAACAACCGATTAGTTATTGAAGCTGAAAATGACATGTTGTTTGGGAGTGATCATTATTACACATCAGGTACAGCTATTTCGTACCTAAATAAAAAAATGAAGTATTCGCCTGCCCAGCTTATCTTGAAATCGGAAAATTGATTTACCAAACTTTGTTTTAAAAGCCTTAAAATGAAAAGACCTTACTATTTGTAAGCACAATAGAAGACTCACAAACCTACCACACGCAAAACGAATTAAACAAACTCATGCATAGTAGAAACTTCGGTGTAGATTAATAATAAAACGGACTCGGTAGTTAAACAAAACAGATTGTAAGAGTTGTGTGGATTTATTCAGATAAATCTGATTATATTCCTGAGGTAATAATAAATAACATAATTTAGTCCATTCAATAACTCTCAATACAGATCAAATAATTAGTTCATTATCAATTAATGCGTAAGAATAAAGAAATATGCAATAGTCTTAGTGACAGTGAAGTTATTTCAAAGTCACGAGAAGACATCAAATATTTTGCTTGCTTATACGACCGTTACGATCAAAGGCTAATAAGGTATATTTTAAAAATCTCACAAGCAAGCTACGAAGAAGCTAGTGATATTCTCCAAGAATCATTTATTAAAATTTGGATAAATCTTAATGAGTTTGACAACAATTTAAAATTATCAAGTTGGCTATACCGCATTGTACATAATGAAACCGTCTCGTTCTGCAGAAAGAAGAAATCATATGGGAAAAATAATACTGTTATTATCGATGATCATATTATTGTTGCATATGATAATGTATTAATAGATGATTTTGATGAAGAAGATAATTATCCTATTACTGATGACATATTAAATAGTCTGCCTTTAAAATACAAAGAAGTCTTGGTATTGAAATTTCTTGAGAAAATGAGTTATGAAGATATTTCAGATGTATTAAAGATTCCTGAAGGTACTGTTGCGGTGCGAATCAATAGAGCAAAAAAAATGTTTAAAAAATTAGCTACAAAAAAATAATTGTTAATCGATTAGTAAATTCATAAATATGGAAAATTCAGATCAGTTAATTGAAAAAATGAAGCTCCAGAATATCAAACCTAAGCCAAGCTGGCATTTTACAGCAAAAACAATTTTCTTTTGGGTTATTTTCTTATTTTCAGTTTTATTAGGTGCATTCGCTTTTTCGGTAGTGCTTTTCTCAATCCAACAGATCGAGTTTGATCTTCTAACACACATGTCCCATTCTTATTTCGAACTGGTTATGGGATTAGCACCATTATTCTGGATTATTTCTTTAATTATCTTTTTGATAATCGCCATGGTTGGAATAAAAAATTCAAAAAAGGGATATAAATTCTCTTATTCTAAACTTGTAGTATTAAGCTCATCATTTAGTATCCTAATAGGTACACTCTTTTTCATTGGAGGTGGTGCACAATGGTTGGAACACGCATTCTCAGTACGTGTAGGAATTTATGAAAGTGTGCAAGAGAAAAAAGTTAAAATGTGGACTAAACCTGATGAGGGTTATTTGTCAGGTACAATTATGACAGTAAACGACGAATCGTTAGAATTAAAGGATTTCAATAATCATACTTGGTTAATAGATATTGGACAAGCAAAGGTTTCACAAGCTGTACTTCTTGAAGAAAAAGAAATAATTAAAATCATTGGTGAAAATATTTCCAACCACAATTTCCGAGCTGATGACATTAAACCTTGGGGCGGACAAGCTGGTAAAAGAAGAAACCTTCTGAAAGATAAGTAATTCCTTTCCTTTGTATTTTATGAAATTATAACAATCCTCACCATATTACCGTCTTCTCTATTGTATTAATGAGAACACCATATTCTTGTTAATCACATATAATCAACCCATTAAAACTTTTTCTCCTAAAAAGTGAAAGAAAATGCAAGTGGTTACGTAATAGTACTGAACACAGGTTCAGTATTTACAAAATGAATTATAAAATATTATAAATTAAAAAACGGAAAACAAGTAAAAAAAGGTACTGATGAAT
>CALCGQ010000398.1 GCA_937901015.1 uncultured Bacteroidota bacterium
AGTTGTGCTTACTGTTGATTCTGATTATGCCGCATATGCCCTATTAGACCAAACGTTATATAAAGATATAGATGCAAAGCTTGAGGTTGTTAAAACCAAATCCTTTGAACCCTTAAATATTTACAGTAAGATTTCATCCAATAAGGAAATTCCCTATGGTGGATTTGCCAATGAAGAGAATCCAGGGTTATTTCAAAAAGTATCCAGATTTATAAGAGGCAACTTTTTTATTCCAGATGCTAGGATTGGTTGGAATAAGTATGCCTTAAGTAAAGCCATCGAGTTAATAAAGAAATATAATATTGATACTGTTATAACTAGCAGTCCACCTCATTCAACTCAATTAATTGGGCTGAAATTAAAGCAAGAGTTTGGTATTAACTGGATTGCTGATATGAGAGATCCATGGACCGATATCTATTATTACAAGAAGATGTATCATACATCAATTGTAAAAAAAATTGATAAGCGTAAGGAATTAAAGGTTCTGAAAAATGCTGATAATGTAATAGTTGTAAGTGACTCCATTAAAAAACTCTTTTCAAAAAAGATAGGTGAAGCTAATTCTCATAAAATTAGTGTTATCCCCAATGGTTTTGATATTGGTGATTTCAAAGATGATGGTAAAAGTAAAAACAAGAATTTTACAATAACCTACACAGGAACTATTGCAGATAATTATAATATTGATGGCTTTATTTCTGCTGTGATTGATTTCATGGAAAATAAAAAAGACACACAAATCAATCTTAAATTTATTGGTAGAGTTTCAAATAAGTATAGGACCCTAATAGAGGATTCCATTTTGAAATCCCACTGTTCTTTTTCAAAGCATGTTGATCATAATGAGTCCATTTTATTTCTGCAAAAATCAGATGCTTTGTTTTTGGCAATACCTGATGAGCCTCAAAATGAAGGAATTCTTACTGGTAAGTTATTTGAATATCTGGCAGCTAAGAAACCTATAATTGCAATTGGACCAGAGGAGGGTGATGCAGCAAACATAATATCTGAATGCAATGCCGGGGAAATGTTTGATTATAATGCAAAATCAGAAATCCGAAATTATCTTGAAAAATTATATCTTAATTGGGTCGAGTCAAAATCAGTTGAGTTATCTGATAATACCTATTTAAAATATACCCGTGAGAATCTCACAAAAAAGCTTTCTTTACTAATTAGTTAGTTATCTCTTTGATTTTAATTGTTTTTCAGTTAATTTTGAGGGTTAATTAATCCAAAAAGCGATGTTTAAAAGACTTAGATTACTACTGAGCACCTTTTTAATCCTAATTATTACGTTTGTTTTTGCCCAAGATACACTTACTGTAACGTTAGGATCCAATGAATTAAAGGATGCTTATATAAATATGGTAAACGAAGAACCGGATGGTTCAAATGAAAGTTTAATTGCTGCGGTTTGGACATATTTTGGAGAATTTGGAATTGGGAGAAGTCTTTTCGGGTTTGAACTAATTGATCTAAGTGATGTCATGGTTATTGAGGCAAGGTTAAACCTTTATCACAGTTCCATATCTGGTCATATCGGACATTCTACATTAGGTGGAGATAATTCGGGGATGATATTTAGAATAACAGAACCATGGATTGAAGATTCGGTTACCTGGGCCAACCAACCCAAAACTACCAATACTAATGCGATTGTAATACCAGCACCCGAAACTTCTACATCACATTTTGAGAATATTGATATTACACCTATAATTCAGGATATGATTCGTTATCCTGAAAAGAGTGATGGGTTTATGATTAAGCTAAAGAGCGAAGATACCTTATATCGAAGTTTAGTCTTTGCTTCATCCAACCACCCGGATCATAATATACATCCCAGTATTGTTATAACCTACGTTACAGAGCTTCCCTTGGAGTCATCGACCAAACTACAGCCAGATGGTGAAACTGGTAATGATGCTTCAATATTCTCTTCAGAATCATTTACAAATAGAAATACGGACCATAGTCTGGTTTCTTTGGCTTGGGATATGGATGGTGAATGGGCTTTGGGGCGTAGTTATATTGACTTTGATTTAAGTCAGATAGATTCCGAACATACTATCACTTATGCAGACCTTAGTCTGTTCCATGATCCTGTTTCTGACATGCAAGGACATGTAAATAATGGAGAATCCAATGAGCTGGTAATAAGCAAGGTTGTAAATGATTGGAACGAAGATGATCTGAGTTGGAATAATCAACCTGATGTTTCTGACATAAACCAAGTGCAAGTTACTAGTTCGAATATCTCAAATCAAGATTATCTCAATATTGATGTAACACAATTAGTAATTGATATGGTGAATAATCCAGAAGCCGCATTTGGGTTTTCAATTAGACTAGCCGATGAAATCACCCAGAACTATAATCGTAATGTGGTGTTTGCATCATCTAATCATGAAGATGAAACCCTTCACCCTAAACTTGTGATTTATACAACAAATGCAGCAAGTATTACAGTTCCCAATAAAAATAAGGAAGTATTGACCGTATATCCAAATCCAGGATATGGAACTTTCAATGTTGAGTTTCCTGTTAATGACAAGGAGGGTGAATTGACTGTCTCAGATAATTCTGGTAAAGTTATTAAGGTATTTAGTATTGAAAATGTGTCTCACATAATCGATTTATCATCTTACCCAAATGGTGTTTATCACCTTAATTATAAAGGCGAAACAAGTATACTACATAATAAATTAGTGAAGCTCTAAATTGAGGTTATATTTGAAACGAAATTATTGATGTCGTAATCTTCTTCATTAAAAACCTTATACAGTTCTTTTAACATAAGGTTCTTGGTTTTTATGCCACGTTTCTTAGCAATCTCTTCTACGAAAACATTCACGGCTACTTTACCTTCTAGTGTAACTTTCTCACTAATATAATCTGTGAAAAAACCTTTACCAATAAGTAGTCCAAGTGTACGGTTTCTACTTAAATCATTAAGAGCTGTTAGGGTAAAGTCGCCAATTCCGCAATAGTTAAACATCGTATACTCTTCACCACCAAACTTTGAAATAATAAACCTCATTTCATTAATGGCTTTTGTAAGTATCAATGACCTTAAGTTTGGTGAATCGAAATGTGCATCTACAATTCCAACAATAATCGCATAGATGTTTTTTAGGATACTTGCCAATTCAACACCCATAACATCTGTTGTGTAATCCAGTGTGATAGGAGTGTTTTCAAAAATTGATTCAAACAGTTTAAAGTGGCGATCACGTTTTGAGGCCAGAGTAAATGCCGTTGGCATATTGTTGATAATTTCTCTGGCAAAAGAGGGGCCTTTCAATCCGAAAATTTGGTTTGGAATTAGTTTCCCAATGGATTGAGGAATGGTTTTTTGCCCTTCGCCAAATCCCTTGGCAAGATTTACAATCAAGGCATCCTCATTAATGTAATGTTTGTTTTCATTTATATAAGAAACAATAATGCTTGATGGGATTCCTAGAAAAATAATGTCAGAATCTTTCAAGATGGTCTTATCAAATGTAGCTTTCAAACTGAGATCTAAATCAATGTTAGGAAAGTATTTCCTATTAATATGATCATTACTTATTGAGTCTACAACATCCTGTTCAACAGATAGCAGAAAGATCTCATATGCATGCTTTTGAGCGAGTATATTACCCATTGCAGTTGAGATTGCACCACTACCAATAAAACAAATCTTTAAATCCTTTTCCATCATACCTTTCCAAATAACCTACTACTAAACGGTAGTTTGCTGATTTTATGATTTACCCATCATCTTTCTGAGTGTTGTATCAATCTTTCCATTAATATCTTCCGATATATTTAAATAATATACAGGAATAATATACACAACTGAAATTATTATGCTTCTTACTATTATATCAACTATAAAGTTTGATAATGTCGGCAATAATAATGATGCACCATACGCAATTATACCAATTAGATAAAGTAATACGGTTTTTTGGGTAAATGGTTGCAGTTTATATTTTCTATAAAGGAATATGTACTTGATAAAGTTGTAAATAACCTTTGATAACAATGATGCCATAGCAGCCCCAATAATACCATATATGGGGATGAATATAATGTTTGATACAACTATCATCACCGCGAAAATGAAAAGAAAGTATGAAAGGTACCTATAGTGGCTTGAGTTTACAATGATATGAGGGCTAACACCAAGAGCTATGTCAGTTAAGTTGGCCAAACCAATTAATAGAATAACATATTTACCGGGTAAATATTTTGGTGTTATAATCTCAAAGATATTGTCAATATTGCCCCACATACCTATTAGTAGTAGTATGCCTATTATACTAAGACTAATACTACTTTTCTTGTAGATATCATCAATTGTCCTAAGATCATTTTTTTTCCATGCTTCGGCAATCACTACAGAGCTTATCTTACCCATAGTTCTCATGGGTACCAATATTAATGTACCGAAAAAGAAAGTAATGGAATATATTCCGGCAGCGCTCAAACCAAGCATTCTCTCAACCATAATCGTATCAATGGTCATAACCAATACTCCGGAAAAGCTGGCAATAATACCAAAGATGCCCACATTAAACATTTCTCTGGCTAATTTCTTATCTATAAAGCTTATGTCTGGCTTAAGAAATAGTTTATTGTTATATATGAGTGATGCGAAAAGTAGTATGCCCGGTGAGATTGTTGCTAGTACATATAGAGTTACCGTTTGATGAAAATCAAGAAAATCAAAGTAGAATGGTACAATAATGGCAAGGATTAGAACCCTTTGAATAACCTCCTTGTATATTATACCTTTTACAGCATTATAAAGTACTCTGTAGTAAGTGTCAAATGCACTGAAAAGCACAGTGAAAATTATAAGAGGTATTACATAGTAGAAGTAAGTTGAGAATAGGTCGTTACCTTCTTTTACTTTATCAAGTATTACTGGTTTCAAAAGTAAGTATGCAGATAGTGATATTATTAAACCAATAAGAGATATAATAAGAGCTAATCCAAGGTATCCATGATGTTTCTTGTCGTGATCCCTAAAGTATGGGAAAAGTTTCACAGTTACGGTATTAATACCTAAGCCTGCGAACTGGGCAAAAAGAACTGAATATGAAACTAAGACTCTCAACAAACCAACTTCATCTGTGGTAAAGAAGTTTGTGAAAAGTACTGCTGTGGTTATAAATCCCAACACAACTCCTATGTAGGAGTAAATTGTACCTGATATGCTTTGTTTTTGAATTACACCCACTCTTATCTAGGTTGAATTGATCTTGAAAATTACTTCTTTTTCATTAATATGAATAGCCAATAATCTTTCTTCGGCGAAATTAGAGCATTTATTATGTCTAATGAAGTAGAAATTGGATTGAATTTATAGTCATAACTAAATTGATACTCACATGAAGGACAGCTTTTATTTCTTTTTTCTTTGGGGATCCAATAGTAAGGTATCCAAGAATCAGATGGTGTTATTTTCTTTTTAATGTTTAAAATGGTTTTGTTATAATACCTAACACTTTTACCATATGTAAATGAAGTTAGTATTTCAAACTCAGGAAATAGACTTATAAAATCCTTCTTTTTAAAACTTCTAAGGTGGTTTGGGCTATTAAAAATATAATTGCAACTAGGGCATTTTATTGATAGTTTATCAGGGTTCTCCCCATTGGGAACTGTGATGAATACATAATTGCTAGAAAGTCGTTTTATCTCAGTAATAGATTTTTTAAATGTGTTATCCTCAAGGTGTTCAAGTAGTTCACTTGAAAAGACCATGTCGAATTCTCCATCTTTTAATGGTATATTATCGGCACTAGCCTGAACTTTTTTTGTTTTCACATACGAAAGTGCCTTTTCACTGCGATCTACGGCAGTAACATCAAAGGAGGAACCAAGTACATTTGTAATAACGCCATTTCCACAACCAATATCAATAATGTTTTTAACATCAGAAGGAATTACATCAAGTATCTTCTTAATCTTATCCTTTAGGTCTTCATGCTTAAGGCTACTCCAATCAAACTTTTCGTATACTTCTTTGTTATCCACTGTAAATATCGTTTAGTAATCTACTGTCTATTTCCCATATATAATCCTTTACAACATTTGTTTTGCCTGAAATAGCCATCGAATTATACTTGTTCTTATCCGCTATTAATTGTTTAACAGATGATGCAAATTCATTTGGATTATCAAATGTATAAACATATCCACAATTTGTTTTCTTTATAATTCTTTCAATTGGTAGGCAGTTTGAAGCAATGATAGGTTTTGATGCATACATGTATTGGAATAACTTATGCGGAATAGTGGAGTCAGTATGATCATTTTTAACATGAGGTATTAAACAAATATCTGCTCTTCCCACATATTTTATCATTTCAGCATATGGTTTCCATCCAGTGAAATCAACCATTGATTCCACATTCTCAGATTTAGCCAGATCTTTGAGGTTTTTTAGATATGATCCGGTTCCAAGAATTTTAACTTTAATTTGTTTGTCAGTATCTTCTAGAAATTTAAGACCCTGGATCACATACTGAAGTCCGCGATGTTTGGTTATTCCTCCTGCATATAGTAGTGTGAAAAAATTAGCATCTGGCTTTTCATCTGTTAAATCAAAGTGCTTTGTGTTTAATGTGTTGGAAACCACTATTATTTTATTTGTATCAATACCTAATTTAACCAAACGTTTCTTAGCTTCATCAACCACAACAATTACATTGTCTGCTAGTTTGCAATACATTAATTCGTAACTCTTCCATTGTGAAGTGTTTGAAAGGAATCTTCCGAGCAAAGATTTAGTATGTGTTGCTATATCCAATAATGCCGGCCAGTTTTCATGTAAGTCTACTGTGAATTTACATTTATTCATTTGTGCAAAATGATAACCAACTTTTGCAAGTGGGAGATCATGAATATGCACTGCATCAAATGTTAACTTACTAGATATTTTCTCTAAAAAAGTACTCCAAAAATTAAAATAGAATGGAAATCTCAGAGCTCCAACACTTGTTTTATGAATAAGTTTTGATATTGGCTTTCTGTGAATAGTTGCCCCTAAATAGCTATCTTGAAGTTTAGCTCCCTTCATGGTGTAGCAAGCAACATGTACTTCATGACCTCCTTTAGTAAGAGCCTCAATTTCATTCTCAACTCTTATGTCAGGAGGAAATTCATGATCCAATACCATTAAGATTCTCATAATTTGTTCCTTAGAGTGACTTGTAAATAATTTCTGTTATTCTGTCCGAAGCCTTTCCATCCCATAATTCGGGAACTTTACCCTTCTTTATTTTTCCACTTAGAATTTCTTTTGATGCTTCAACAACTTTGTCAAAATCTGTTCCAATCATATGGTTAGTGCCAATTTCACTTGTGCTGGGTCTCTCGGTGTTATCTCTAACAGTTATGCATTGAACTCCTAAAAATGTAGTTTCTTCTTGAATTCCACCACTGTCGGTTACTACTAATTCTGCATTTTTAGTTAATGACAAGAAATCGATATATCCAATTGGTTCAAGAACAATGATATTATCATTAAGCTTATCTGATAGTCTATACTTCTTCAGGTTATTCATTGTTCTAGGGTGAATTGGAAAAACCACCTTACGGGATGTGCTAATTCTATTTACTGCATCAATTAATTTTGATAAACTAACTTGCTCATCAACGTTTGAAGGTCTGTGAAATGTTGCTAGTACATAGGTGCCTTTTGTTAAACCTAATTCTTTAAGTATCTCTGATTTGTTGATATGAGGTAAAAAGTTTACAAGGCTGTCAATCATGACGTTGCCTGTGAAATATACTTTGGAACTATCAATTCCCTCTATCTGTAAATTATCAAGTCCACTTTTCTCAGTTACAAATAAATAGTCTGAAATATGGTCAGTAAGAACTCTGTTTATTTCCTCGGGCATCTTTCTGTCAAAACTACGTAAGCCAGATTCCACATGTGCTATTGGAATGTGTAGTTTTGCGGCAACAAGACTTGCAGCTATGGTTGAGTTTACATCACCAGGAACAATGATTAAGTCAGGTTTTTCATCCAGAAGAATCTTTTCAAATTCCACCATGATTCTTGCAGTTTGTTGAGCATGACTTCCTCCACCAATTCCTAAATAGTAATCGGGTTTAGGCATTTGAAGCTCATCAAAGAATACTTTTGACATCTTATTATCAAAATGCTGACCTGTATGACATATTAAATGCTGTATGTCATCACTGTACTTCTGAAAAGCTTTATGAATTGGAGCTATCTTTATGAAATTTGGTCTGGCTCCAACAACTGAAATTACTTTCTTCATTAAAATATTTTGCTGACAAAATTATTATTTTAAAGGAGATAAAGATAGATATTGCAGATTTTATTAACTTGCAGAGGATTAGAATTATTTAGCCCAAAATAATCTTATGAAAAAGTCAGTAACGAGTTTATATTTACTTTTGTTAGCAAATATGAATATCAAAATAAGCAAAATCAAACAATAAAAAATTTGAACAATGAGAGCAATATTAATTTTCTTAGTCATTATTTTTTCCATGAGTATTAATACAAATGCTCAAATTCCAACAAATGGATTGATTGGGTATTGGACTTTTAATGGAGACGCTTTAGATAGTAGTGGGAATGGTCATCATGGGGTTTTAAACGGACCCGATTTAGTTAATGATAGATTTATGATTGTGGATAAGGCCTATTCTTTTGATCGATCATCTGATGATTATATTCAAACAAATATTAATGATAGTATACTAAATAATTATACTGCTGCAGGTTGGTATTATTGGAATGGAACACATAATACTCATGCCATAGGTACATTCATGGACACTGGCGAAGGATGGGCATGGAAAGCATATGATAATAAAGTTCGATATTCTCAAGGTGGTATTGCATTGTATTCTACTTACGATATCGTTCCTAAAACATGGTTTCATGTTACCATTAGTTTTAATGATACTGTGGCCAGTATATACATAAATGGGATAAAAAATATCAGTGAGACATGCACTGGTGGTCAAGGAGGAGACTTTATTATTGGGGCAATTCCCAAATACATGACAACATATAATTGGGACGGTTATATTGATCAAGTACTAATCTATGATAGAGCCCTTGATTCAAATGAAGTTTATAGTATATATAGTAATGATA
>CALCGQ010000399.1 GCA_937901015.1 uncultured Bacteroidota bacterium
AAAAAGAAAACTAGTTAGTCATATTTAATCCAATGAAAATTTGTGATTCTTCTGGAGCAAGAAAATCTCCCTGAACATTAGGAGCTCCTCCAAGTGATAAGTCTGCTCTACGGCCCTTATAAATTGTAATATTAACATTTGACGCTTGTGATGTTTGTTTACTGGTTACATTAAAGCTTATAAAAGCTGGTTTTTTATTGTTCTTTGGTGGAGTATATTTAAAATCAGTAATTACACCATCAATGGTTAGACCACCAAGACCGTTATTATTTGCTAAAGGACCTGTTTCAAGTTGTAAAACAACCTTTTTACCATAAACAGCGATAAAATTAAGTCTACTGTTCAATTGTCTTCCACTAGTAAATCTATCAAACTCAATCACAAACTTCCTGCTTTTTGCAATTTCCTGAATAACAAGCCAATCTGCATCATTCTTATCCTCTTTTTCCTTTTTAACTCTTACCTTCTCAGCATTCTTTTCTTCCTTAGTCATCTTCACAGATTCCTCTTGTCCAAAGGAAAACAGTACCATTATAGTAAATACTAGGGTGATCATTACTCTGAATATACTTATCATATATTAGAAGTTAAGAATTAAAAATCAATTATAATAAAAAGCTTAGGTCGGATCCAAATTTGTATTCCACAGGTTCTTTTCCAAATTCGAATAATCTTGCATCCCTTGATCCTAATAACTTCATAGTATCATTATCAATATATAGCATACTTGCTTCACGTAATCCTAATACCTTCATTTTTCTGTTAACAACCAGAAATTCCTCAATCCTTTGCTGACGGGTTTCTCCACCATGTCCTTCAGGATTTGCATCAAGATAATGTGGGTTGATTTGGAATGGAATTATTCCCATACAGTTGAAACTTGGTGGCTCAATGATTGGCATATCATTGGTTGTCATAAGTGAAGGACATGCAACATTTGATCCTGCACTCCATCCCATATATGGCATCCCATTGGATGATCTTTCTTTAATTGTATCCATAATTCCTGTTTTCTGCATTTCAGACACTAAATGAAATGTATTACCACCACCAACTGCAACAGCTTCTGATTCCTGAATTAATTTCACAGGATCTTTACTATTGTGAACTGATACTATCTCAATTCCAAGTTTGGAAAATACTTCGCTAACTCGATCAGTATACACGTCGTAGGATGCTTCTAAACTTTCCTCTGAGAGCCCTACACCTGCATAAGGCACAAATGTTACCTTTTTCACATTTTCAGCGTCTAGAAAATCTTGAATATATTTTTGAGGCCATGCTAGATATGCTTCGCCTGCCATTGTAGAATTGCTTATTAATAATAGTTTTCGATTCATTATACAAAGTTTAATTTGTGGCTAATTTAATTGATTTTGTTTTATTCAGAAGACTTAACAACCCTGTTTTTTAAATAAACTATCTTAAAATAGTTGAGTTTAGCATTTCCCTCTGTATAAATCGCCAAAGCCTCACTAGCTGGTCTATTTGCCTCGTTATCTTTTTTGGCCAGTGTTTTTGCAATTATGGATGTTAGTTGCTTTGTTTCCTTTGTATCATCACCATGACTTTTATATAATTTCAGATAAGCTAAACTGGTTTCTGTCATCTCAATTTTAAGAAAGTACTTTATTGCCTCTAGTGTTAGACTTGGAAGTTGTTGACTTTTCACGAAATCATATTGGTTATGAAAATCTACATTATAAACTGCAATATTATTGTCCAAATAATAGTTCTCAAGGGAATTGTAATCTTCCACAACAGAACCATATCCTTTATTAAATAGCTCATTCTTTATTTTTGAATACTGCTTGAAGAAATTCAATATAAGGGTATTATCTGATCTGATCTTAATTAATTCTACAGGATCGATATTACATTGAGGATAAGTATCATATATTTCCTGAGCTTTTGCTAATAGTTCAGGTAACTCTTTGTATTTTTTATCTTTTATCTTTATTTGTGCTGTCTTTATGGCGTCGTTGAATGCATTTTTATGATCTAAACACATTCGTAATTCCATTTGTTCATTGAGTTCTGATAGGGATTCATTTACCCTATTATTACTTCCCTTGAAATACCTTAGGTTTAAATCAGATGCATAATCATATTTATTACCAGCATCTTCCAACTTATTTGCCCAAGTATCATACTTCGCTTGATCTATTACATTAACAATCAAAGGTTCAGCTGTAAACTCTATTAACCTGTCTATATTATTTAAATCGCCACCCAGGTATTGCTGTATGGCTTTTGCTAATTTTAGGTTTTCAATTGCTGCTTCTGGCTGTTTGGCATCAATTAGTATTTCACCTTGTTGGAGAAACACAAGAAATAGCGAGTAGGAGAGGTCATTAAAGTCATTAATAACAGAAGTGTCACTGCAGCTATATTCATTAAAATAGGTTGACAAAATTGAAAATCTATCAAATGCATCTGGGTACTGGTATGCAGAAATCAACATCTCAAATACTTTAATTTCATTTTTCATATAATTAGTTTGAACAAAACATGTTGTGGTATCAATAATATAACATGAATCTTGCTCTATCAAATGAGAACAGATTTTCCTTGCGACTTCGAGATTGTTTAGTGATTCGGTAAATAATTTCTTATCTGAGTATTCAATGGCTATATCAACTTGAAGCTTTATTATATCCATCAAAGAAGAATCAGCAATTAGTATATTTTCAAGGATGTGGTTATTGGCAATTAGCAGTTCATTTGCTGAGCCTATATATTGTGTTCCAATTCCAATTTTATCAGATTTTAATGCCATGTAACCAACTCTTAAATAAGAACTTGCCACACCACTTATTGATTTAATAACCGACTCTTTAAAAGCTGTATTAGCTTTGGTATTAAACCAAGAAGATATTGCTTTGGCATTGTTAAGATACAATAGTGCATCTGTAAAAATATTATCCTGAATATTCCCATTGGCTAGTGCAACAAACCCTTCAACTATGCATTGAGGAAAATTTGATGAACTAGTTCCATTACGATAATAATTTTGAACAACTATTAGGTTTTCTTTTTCTCCATTTGCAATATCTAACTTAGCCACTTCCTTAAATGCAGATGCATCTGATGGTTGAAGTCCGGAAGAGGCAATGATATATTTCTCACTTAAAGAAGTGTACTTATTACAAAAATGTAAATGGCCAATACTTTCATTGTTATTTTTGGTTATTTGATTAGATAATAGTGTATGTGCACGTTTTCTGAGCCTTTCAAACTTTTTTATTTTCTTTAAGAAACTAATTGGATCACGATTTAAAAGATTCAATGATGAGTTTAAACTATGGCTTACTATATATGTATTTATTCTGTCGAGTTCAGTTTTCTGAAGAAATATGTCTTCGGGTTTAGGATCAGCCTTTACAGATTTATTTGTATACTCAGCTATTAGTTTATCGAGAAGTAGTCCGTATGAATAATAATAGACAATTGACTCTGCTTTTTCTTCTAAAACTTCATAAGTATTTCTAGTGAACTTATACTCAATATTCTCAACCATAACACTTACATCACCAATATTATGATTAAAATCTGATAAATCAATAACATTAACTGTACCATCAGCTTTTCCAGCAATTACAATGCTTCCACGATTATTTCTACCATTTTTAATAATTAGTTCTGCTGTAAAACGAGAGGGCCATAAAAGGGTATCAAGTGCAAATTCTCTGATATTGATATTACCATTCAAGCTAACAGGACTTATGCTAATGGACACTTGTAGATTGTTATTCCCATTTCTTTCCAATAGCGTTGACAACCTGTATTTTGCTGTTAGACTTAATTTTCTAGCATCAGTTTTATTGTCAATTGATAGTATTTGAAATATCTTTTTCCCATATTCATCATCACTTAGTTCCCCATATGTGATTTTATTTTCAATAACTGAATTTGATCTATGGTACTCCTGCGTATTTCCAACTAAGGCTGACAATATTAACAGAAGAAGAATAGATTGTTTCAACATAAGTGGAAAATATTGGCAAATTTAATAAGCTAATTGCAAAACCAAAATGATAATCAAAAAATCAATACTTTTGAGTACAGTAAAATTAAACTAAGTAGTGATGAAAAAACTTATACTCTTTCTAGTTGTTACATCTTTGTTTATCAGTATCAACTCCATTGGTAATGAAATTAATGCGAAACAGGCATCCTTGGTAGCCAATAATTTTTTCTTCGAGAGAAATCATCAATCAAAATCATTGATTTATGGTGAAAACAATATTGATCAAGTATTTAAATTTATGGCTACAAAATCAAATGTAGCTTATTATATTATTACTTATAAAACTGATGGTTGGGCAGTTGTTAGCGCATCTGAAAAAACAATACCAATCATTGCATATTCTTTTACAGGAAAATATAATCCAGATTTTGAACCTGAAAACTTTAAAGCATGGATGCTGCAATACAAATCTCAAATTCAGGAGACTCTTATCTCAGACGACTTAACCATATGGGAAAACAAAAAGCTTTGGGAGCATTATTTAAGCGAGGAAGTGGGTAACTTTACCAAATATAGGGCAGGAAGAAGTGTTGAGCCGATGATTGTAACATCATGGGATCAGGGAATATATTATAACGAAATGTGCCCAGCCGATGGTGGTGGACCCGGTGGCCATTGCCTAACAGGATGTGTACCGACATGTATGGCACAAATAGCCAATTATTTTAGATTTCCACAATCTGGTGTAGGATCATATTCCTATGACGGAGGTCCTTATGGTACACTTACTGCAAATTTTGGAGAGTCGGTTTACGACTGGAATGAGATGCCCGCAAGTGTTAGTACAAATAGCCTTGCCACTGCAGAAATTATGTTTCACTTTGGAGTTTCATGCGATTTAGTCTATGGTCCTGATGGATCAGGAATGTATAATCATAAAGCTGCATATGCATTACGTACTCATTTTAAGTATTCACCAGAAACAGAATACTTATACAGGGATAGCACAAACTTAAACTGGGATAGTGTAATTATCGCTCATCTTGATCGAAATATTCCAATGTATTACGCTGGTTGGTCGGTGCCTAACTTATATGGCCATGCTTTTGTTTGTGATGGATATCAAGATGATGATTATTTTCATTTTAACTGGGGATGGAGTGGTTCCAATGATGGATACTTTTACACAGGTAATCTTAATCCCGGCGGAAACAACTTTAACCTTGCACAGGAACTTATTATCAATTGTTTTCCTGATACTCTCAATTACACCTATCCTTTATATTGTGCAGGAAATGATACATTAAAGTCTAAAGCAGGAACCATCGATGACGGGAGTGGACCTGTTTATGATTATATCGCAAATCAGAATTGTAGCTGGTTAATATCACCATCTGATTCCGTTGAAAACATTACACTAGCTTTCTATAATTTTAATACAGATCTAACAGACACACTTTTTGTATATGATGGTAACTCTACCAATGCTGACTTATTAGGTGTTTACGCAGGTAATTCTATTCCTGAGGATATTACTTCAACAGGAGATGAATTGTTTATCAGCTTTAAATCAGATGATCAGGGTAATTCTAAAGGTTGGCTAATGGGTTATACATGTGAGATTCCAAATTTTTGCAGTAATAATGTTATAACTGATTCCGAAGGACAGATTAATGATGGTAGTGGCCCTGCAAACTATCAAAATCTCACAACATGTATTTGGATGATTCAACCACCGGATAGTGAGGTGATAACTCTAAATTTTACGGAGTTTAATACTGAAGAAAATCATGACTTTGTCACTGTTTACGATGGTAGCGAAAAGATTGGCGAATTTTCGGGCGATGTACTTCCAGATCCACTAATAGCTACTAGTGGAATGATGACACTAGTTTTTTCAACAAATTCTTCAATAAATGATCAGGGGTGGAGTGCAAGTTTCTCGAATGCAATAGTAGGATTTAATAATAATGATTTTGACGCTGAAATTAATATTTACCCTAATCCTACCAATAGTACATTAAACATAATTTCTAGTGAAAAATTCACGATTGAAAGTATACGAATCTTCAATGTATTTGGAATGGAGATTAAAATTGCTTCCAATAATAAATACGGAAAATATGCAATGGACACTTCATCTCTTGAGGAAGGAATGTATATTATTGAAATATCAGATGGTAGCAGAATTATCACTAAAAAAGTGATTGTAAAGCACTAATAACCAATAAACAATGTCAACACTAATCATATATATGACGAAGCATTCAACAACGGAAAAAGTTGCTGAGCTAATAAAACGAGGATTGAAGGATGATATAATTGATATGGTAAACTTGGGAAAATCAAAGGTTCCAGATATTAATAATTACAGCACCATTATCATAGGAGGGTCCATCCATATGGGAGTAATTCAGAAAAAAGTTAAGAATTTCTGTGTGACAAACTCTTCAATTCTTCTATCAAAGAAAATAGGTCTATTTATGTGCTATATGGAAACGGAGAAAGGTAATGAGGAGTTCGAGCAAAACTTTCCTGAAGACCTAAGAAATCATGCCGTCGCTACGGGATTACTCGGAGGTGAGTTCCTTTTTGAGAAAATGAATTTTTTCGAGAAGTTAATAGTAAAGAAGATTGCAAATATTAATCAGTCTATCAGCAAGCTAAAGGCAGAAAATATTACATCATTTATAAATGACCTTAACGCTGAATAACCCTTAAAAGTTTGGCTTTAGAGAATACTTAGAGTAGAATTTCTCAATTACATCAACTGCTTCTTCGACAGTATCCACAAGATGAAAAATATCCAGATCTTCTTCGCTTATATTACCCTGTTTTAACATGGTATCCTTAATCCAACGGATAAGTCCGGCCCAATAGTCTTTGTTAATCAGAACAATTGGAAACTCCACCAGTTTGTCGGTTTGAATTAATGTGATAGCTTCAAACAATTCATCTAATGTACCGAAACCGCCAGGAAGCACAATGTATCCCTGTGCATATCTCATAAACATAAGTTTACGTGTAAAGAAATAATCGAACTGTATTAGCTTATCTGGATCAATAAAACTATTTGCAGATTGTTCAAACGGCAAGTTAATATTAAGTCCAACTGACTTACCACCTGCAATATGAGCTCCTTTATTTGCAGCTTCCATAACTCCCGGACCACCACCTGTTATAATACCAAATCCTTTCTTAGTGAGTAGATATGCAACTTCCTCAGCGGTATGATAATATTCATGTCCACTTCCTGTTCTTGCGGAGCCAAATATTGCCACACAAGGTCCAATTTTTGAAAGAGTTTCATAACCATCAACAACTTCTGACATAATCTTAAAAACTGACCATGAATCATTTGCCTTAACTTGTGCCCATGTCTTTGGATTAAACGTTTTCCTTAACCTTGCTATTTCATCCTTATTCAATTCCATTAGTTTTTTGCTTTAAGACTTTATTAACCGTGTTTTAATTCATCAAGAATAAATGGTGCTGTGGCACTTTCCTTATTCTTACTTACCTGTTCAGGTGTGCCACTGCAAATTATTCTTCCTCCTTCATCTCCTCCTTCAGGACCAAGGTCAATTATATAATCGGCCACCTTAATAACCTCCATATTATGTTCAATAATAATAATCGTATTTCCCTTATCAACAAGTATATTAAGCACCCCTAGTAGCACTTTCACATCTTCAAAATGCAATCCTGTGGTTGGTTCATCAAGTATATACAGTGTGTTTCCTGTATCCTTTTTTGATAATTCAGATGCAAGTTTAACTCGCTGAGCTTCACCTCCTGATATTGTAGTAGATGATTGTCCAAGTGTAAGATATCCAAGTCCTACATCTTGTAAGGCTTTCAATTTACTGACTATGAAATGAATATTCTCAAAAAACTTAATTGCTTGGTTGATGGTCATATTAAGAACATCATTAATCGACTTACCCTTATATCTAACTTCAAGTGTTTCCCTGTTATATCTTTTACCAAAGCAATCATTACAATGAACATATACATCCGGTAAGAAATTCATCTCAATGGTCTGAATTCCTGCACCTTTGCAGGTTTCACACCTTCCTCCCTTTACATTGAATGAGAATCTTCCAGGCTTATAACCTCGGATTTTAGATTCACTTAGGCTACCATAAAGTTTTCTGATCTCATCAAATACTTTGGTATAAGTAGCCGGATTTGATCTGGGTGTTCTACCAATGGGGCTCTGGTCTATTTCAATTACTTTATCGATATTCTTAATCCCCTTAATTGCTTTGTAGGGAAGGTGGCTCTTCGCAGATCTAAAAAAATGATTGCTAAGTATTGGATAGAGAGTATTATTAATTAGTGACGATTTCCCACTTCCGGAAACACCGGTAACACAAATTAATTTGCCTAGAGGAAATTTAACACTAACATCCTTGAGATTATTACCTGAGGCTCCTTCAATACTCAAATAACTTGAATTACCTTTTCTGCGTACCTTGGGGATTTCAATTTTTCTCTTGCCAATTAGGTAGTCAGAAGTTATAGATCCACTATTTTTAATGGATTCTGGATCGCCCTCTGCAACTATTTCACCACCATGTCTACCAGCCCCAGGACCAATATCAACAACATGATCAGCTGCTAGTATGGTATCCTTATCATGCTCCACAACAATTACGGAATTCCCAACATCTCGTAAATTCTTAAGCGCCTCTATTAGCTTTAAATTATCCCTTTGGTGAAGTCCGATACTTGGTTCATCAAGTATATAAAGTACTCCTGTTAATTGTGATCCTATTTGAGTTGCAAGTCTTATCCGTTGCGATTCACCACCTGATAAACTACGTGCCGAACGAAATAGATTTAAATAACCGATTCCTACATCCAGAAGAAATTCAAGTCTTGTTTTTATTTCCCTAAGTATCTCATGACCAATCAACTTCTGCTTCTCATCCATCTCATCCTCAACACCATCAAGCCATATTCTCAACTTTGTAATATCCATTTGACTCAATTCCGCAATACTTCTACCAGCAATGAGAAAATGAAGAGATTCCTTTTTTAATCTAGATCCTTTACACTCATCACAATCATGTCGGACCATAAATGCATCGGCCCATCGTTTGGATACTTGAGAAGAGTTATCACTACTATAATTTTCAATATATTTAATCAGACCCTCAAATGATAAAG
>CALCGQ010000400.1 GCA_937901015.1 uncultured Bacteroidota bacterium
AATAAGAACTAGGTCTGGTTAGTTTTCATGGAATATCCGAATGGCTTCATCACCGGTTTTAGCCCTTAGCAATTTGGCTCTTGTTTTACCCAATATTACTTTTAATAGGTTGTAATCAACTTCTTCGTATTCTGCTATCAGTATTGTTGAATTTCTCCAATCATAAATATGATCTGCCGAAGACTGATTTGTGGGTTCTGATTTAGTTTCAAGTGAAATGATTGAATCAGGTAAGTTTAAATAAAATGTTGAGCCAATTCCTGGTCTGGAATCCATAGAAATTGTACCTCCAAGCAACTGAGTCAGTCCTCTAGATATGGCTAGGCCCAGCCCTGATCCTCCAATTTTCCTTGTAGGTGAATTATCAACCTGTCGGAAGTGCTCAAAAATACTTTCGTGATGAACGGGTTCAATACCAACTCCAGTATCTTTTACATAGAAACTGATACCATTGTTGTCTTTTATCACAAATCCAATTTCCACACTTCCTTCCTGCGTGAATATGAATGCGTTATCTACGAAAGATGAAATTATCTGCCTTAGTTTCTCTGGATCAGATGACAGTAATACATTGGAATAATCATGAGATGTATTAAGAAGGAAGTTAACGCTTTCACGATGGTGCTTTGCCTTAAATGAACCACAATCAGCATACAAGTTTTCTAGGAATTCAATAACGTTGACTTTATCTTTTGAGATATCCATCTGGCCTGTCTCAATTTTGGATATGTCAATAATATCATCAATACGTTTGAGAAGATCTTCACTGCTACCTCGTATGAATTTAGAATATTCTAATCGTTCTTCTGATGTTGTATCATCAATTAGTAATAACTCAAGAAATCCAAGTATATGATTTAATGGAGTGCGAATTTCATGTGATAAGTTGCTGAGAAAAGCCGTCTTAAGCATATTTGCTTCTTCTGCTTTTTCCTTTGCATCTATTAAGTTACTTTCTGCAAGTTTTCTTTTGGTTATATCACCAATAATAATCATATAAGAAATTACTTCATCATTAGATGAAAGTATTGTAATACCTCTTGAGCGGAAAGTGTTGTTTTTATTTCCAATTTCACCAAGTTTAATCTCATGATCAAACTGCATTTGTCTGTTAAGCAGCTTGTTAATTTTTTTTAAAAGTATAGAACCCTTAAATGGTTGAAAGTTAGTTATATGAAATTTGGAGTTTAATTTTGTTTTATCGAGGTCGAACAATTTGATAAATGACATGTTTGCCAATTGTATATTTCCTTCAGTATCAAGGCTTAATATGGCAAGAGGGATATTGTCAAGAATATCATTGTACAAACTGTTTGAAGTAACAGGCAATGAGCTTATTAACTCGTATGTAGCAAGTTTGCTCTCGAGTTTGAGTATGCGCTTCTTAAGTAGAATATTCTCTACCTCCGGGCTTTTGCCGGTTCGCTGCTTGTTGTCCATGAATGCTTGCTTTTTGTTTTTTCAAAAATAGGAAAATTTTAATATTTCAATATTTTTATTCTCATTCTATCGTCAAAAAGACATAATTGTAGCATATTATACCTCAATGAAACAGAAATGTTACATTAATAATGGAGAAATATTAAGATTTTAACAGCGATAGAATCAGTAGGTTATAAATACATATAATCCACAATTGCCTCATGATCACTTATGCTGAGGGAATGATGCATTCCACTTACATTATTTTTCGAATACTGTTCAATGATATTGGCTCGTTCATCTTTACCAATATTGGCCTCACTTAATGATACCGGAGAATTGACGTTTTTGAAAAATTCAATTAGTTGATCAATTGTTGCATCCACAGTGTCAACACCAAAGAGTCCATTACCAAGTTTGATTATCCTTTCGGGAATTCGATCTTTTTGGAGCTTTAACCAAGCAGGATAAGCTATACTCAAAGAAGCACCGTGAGGCGTATCAAACAACAGTGATAGTTCATGTCCTAGCCCATGAACAGCCCAATCACCACTTTTTTTACCGTATATTGTAAGTCCGTTTAATGCAAGAGTTGCATCAAGCATGATTTTAGCCCTTAGCTCCACATTGTTGAGGTCATTCATAAGTTCTGGTCCCCACTTCATGGCATCTTTTATAATATCGATTGTAATCTGATCAATAATTGATGGTTCACCTTTTCCAAAAAATGCCTCAAGGGAATGAGCAATAAGGTCAACAATACCAAAGGCAGTATAATTAGCAGGTACAGATGCCGTAAAAGCAGGGTCAAGAAATGAATCCTTAGGAAATATAAGTTCATTAACGAATCCAACTTTTTGATTTGTACTGTGATTTTGCACAACGGCAGCAGCATTCATCTCAGTGCCTGTTGCTGCTAATGTAAGTACATTTACTAAGGGAGTTGCTTTTGATGGATTGAGTTTCCATGTCATGAAATCCCATGGATCTTCATCTGATGGAATACCAAGAGAAATAATTTTAGCAGAATCCACTACACTTCCACCTCCTAGTGCTACTATAACATCAACATTGTTTTGTTTTCCAACAAGGGTTGCTTTGCGGACATCTTCAATAATAGGATTTGGTTTTATGCCTGAGTATTCAAAAATTTCCAGTCCGGCACCAACTAATTGGGCAACAACTTTATCGTAGTAACCATATTTTTTAACTGATCCTTTACCATATACTAAAAGTACTCGGGTTCCATAATTCTTAACGGTTGC
>CALCGQ010000401.1 GCA_937901015.1 uncultured Bacteroidota bacterium
TTTCTGTATTTCTCAGTATCTGGTGTAGGAATCGGAGTTTTCTTTTTCATCATATTCTTCCACTTACTCTCAAAATCAACTAAGGTGGTTAGATTTGGTTCCCATGGTTCAACTTCCAAATTGTAAAAGTCATTATATGATGTTGAAGAATTATAATACTCATCTCCCAGTCCGGCAAATCCATGGCCAAGTTCATGGATAAATATCTGCGCAGCTTTTTCATTGCTATTTACACTAACATTGTAATAATTGTAAATTGCGCCACCACCGTATTTCTTATTGTTAACAAGAATATAGATTTGGTCGTATGGTCCATTTGCAGCAAGATTTCTTACACTTTTGTTATCCATTGTCATACAGTATCTTTCACTATCAAAGGTGTAGAAGTTAGTGTTAAGGAGTGTTTGCTTCCAAATATTATCAGCAGGAATATCGTTGCCAGAATCAATTGATGGAGCTAATACCCCTCTGATATTGAATTTGTCTTTATTAATGTTATATGGTGCGTATTTAAACATTCCATCTGCGAAAGCACGACAATCGTCAATAAATAGGCCCATCTCTTCCTGTGAATATCCATCGGGAAGTATAATAATATCGACTTTTTTATCAGATGTTCCTG
Organism: uncultured Bacteroidota bacterium; assembly: GCA_937901015.1. GTDB lineage: Bacteria > Bacteroidota > Bacteroidia > Bacteroidales > F082. The sequence continues at coordinate 623 of CALCGQ010000401.1, forward strand.
ATCTATGGACATCAAAAGTTGGATATACTAAGCGTCTGTCTTGTTTGATGAAATAATCATCAGGGTTAACATCATGTTTGAATTTTTCCTCAAAAATCCCATCCCAGTTTCTGGAATAAATTACCACAGTAACTTCTTGTTTTGGGTAAGGGAAAACAACCGCCTCAGAAAATGATCGTTGGATTTTCTTTGCTTCATTTGTGGTTTGCCATTCCCTAAATAGTGAAGAAAACCCTCTTGAATAAAGTAACGAATCGTTTGACTTATTATATACTTTTACATAAAAATTACCATATTCGAAAGTATCCACAAGATTTACCTTTGATCCTCCCCAATAAGGCTCTTCAATCATCTCATCAAAATAAAAAGACTCTTCATCAGCATTGCCACTGTGATAATAATCGAGTCTTAAGGTTTTGTCGAGAAAGTAATTATCAAATTGCGAAAAGCTACTTAGGCTAATGCAAATCAAGAGTAAAATCAATAGTTGTTTCATTTCACATTAATTAATTTGTATTTGCAGCAGAAGTCTCCTCGGCTTCTGACAGCCAGCCTCCGCCAAGCGCTTTATAAAGCGAAATATATGCATCAAATAATTCACGTTGAGTTTGAGTATAAGTCAATTGTGCATCGAATGATTGCCTTTGACTTTCAAGAACTTCAAGATAACTTGTTTGTCCCTTGTCATATCTGGCAGAAGCTAAAAACTCAGCATTTATTGCCGCATCGTTTCTCATTCGTTGGGCTATTAACTCTTGTTTTAAAGTGCTAATGGTGATTAACGCATCTTCAACTTCCTTAAATGCTTGAAGAGTAGTATTTTCATATTCCAATAATGCAACCTGTGTATTATATCTCTCGATTTCCACCCTACGTTTGTTTTTACCAAACTGGAAAATTGGTCCGGTAATACTACCAGCTGCGGACCATGCTAACCCAGTTGTGGTTAAACTATTGAGGTCACTTGTAGCAGCTCCTAATAATCCTGTGATATTTAAAGATGGCCATCGCATTGCCTGGGCAGCTCCAATTCTTGCATTTTGAGCAGCATAAAGTGCTTCAGCCTGCTTGATATCAGGACGTCGTTGCAGTAGTTGTGATGGTAATCCCTCGGGTATATCCGGTGGAATTTGTTGATCAATCAATGGGTTATCAGTACCAACAGCTTCCGGCATTCTTCCAATTAGTATACTTAAGCTGCTCTCAGTAAGCGCAATCGCTCTTACATATTGAGGTACTGCCGCTGCTGAAATAGCCCTTTGGATTTGGGCATTGTTAAGATCAATTTCAGGAATAACCCCATAATCAAATCTTGCCTGAATAATCATCAAACCACTATCACGTGAGGCTAGGGTTTGTTTTGAGATTTCTAGTTTTGCTTTAAACTCCAACAAGGTGTAATATGTTGAAGCAACCGCTGATATCAAACTTATCTGAACAGTTCTCATACCATATTCAGAAGCAAGTAATTCGGCCCTGGCAGATTCATTTAGCCTTCTGTATTTCCCCCAAAAGCCTATTTCCCAGTACATTTCAGGATAGGCTGACCCAAAATATCCATTAGTTGACGATAGATTACCAGCACCAAAATTTCCGCCTCCACCATTGATGGAATAGCCAATTGTTGGATATTGATCAGCTTTGGTATAGCCCAGATTAGCTCTTGCAGCTTCAATTCTTGCAGCAGCAATGAGTACATCTTTGTTCTCTTCAAGAGCAACTTTTATAAAGGTATCCAGAATGGGATCATTAAACAACTCCCACCATCGCAGATTGACCACTGTGTCAGTAGTTATGGTGTCAAATCTAAAAGCCTCAGATCCCGCATATTCAGGTTTCTGGAAGTCAGGACCAAGTTTACATCCTGACAAATAAATGATTGCACCGAAAGTAAGTATTAAGAATATTTTTTTCATTGGTTAATCATTTTTTTCGTTATTATTTTGAGATTCAATAAGTGCCAACCTATCTCGCTTTTTTTCATAGCCTGCTATCTTACCTATAAATACAAATAACATTGGGTAGAGAAATACACCTAAGAGTGTGGCAACTGACATCCCACCAA
>CALCGQ010000402.1 GCA_937901015.1 uncultured Bacteroidota bacterium
TTATCCGTTAATGTATTCCAAGTTTGTCCTCCATCAGTTGATTCCCATAATCCTCCAGCAGGAGCTCCAATATAAACTATATCAGCATCAGTAGGGTGAAATGCAATGGCATTAATCCGACCATTACCCCAAAAGTCATATGGTGAAGAAGGCAGACTTATGGGCCCAATATTAGACCAATCACCACTAAAATCAGGTGAAAATCGTTGGGAATTAACGAAGTCAAGATATAGGTTTCTATCCATACCCTGTGGTTTTCTTGAACCATCTGGGTTAATCATATGGCTCATATACCACTCCCACCTTTTAAAAGGATTATAGCCGCTGCCTTTTCTTTCTGGCCTGCTTTCCCAGTAACTGTTAAATGCATCAACGGTTTCAAAATAATTAGCATTTTGATCCTGCATCATTTCAATCCAAACTGGATATTCTGCCGGATTTGTCTTGTCTATTTCTTCATTTATTTCTTGTGCAAAGCAAGTGACTCCACTTAAAATAATTACAAATAGAAGTATGGAAAATTTTCTCATGTTAATATAGATTAGTTGCGTAGACTCTATGTTATATGACAAAGATAATACGAATATGGGTGTATGGCAAATTGAGCACTCTAACAGCCTGTTAATTAATAACTAGCACCATATATAATTATCCAGAAACAACAAGTATTGGCTTTATAAACTTTGGTTATTTCCTTTTTAGAAGTCGACCGACTGATAACTCATTAGAAAAACTGTTTCCTTCTTTTATAAGTTTACCATCTAGTATGACATATTCAGGTGACCCAACTATTTCCATACCATCATATATATTTATATCAGTATTTTGATGGTGGGTTGTGGAAGAAATCATACTTTTTTCTTCAGGATTCCAGATCACAATGTCGGCATCGGCACCCACGTCTATTATCCCTTTTTTTGGATAGAGTCCAAATATTCGAGCTGCATTAGTTGATGTTAGTTCGACAAACTTATTGATTGTTATCTTTCCGGAAACTACTCCATAAGTAAATAATAGCTGGAGCCTGTGTTCAACACCACCAACACCATTGGGTATTTTACGAAAATCGTCAATGCCCTCTGCTTTTTGTTTAATGGAGAAAGGGCAATGGTCAGTTCCAACTGTGTGGATAGTTCCATCTGCTAAGGCAACCCATAAAGCATCAATGTCTTCCTTTTTTCTAAGAGGAGGACTCATTACAAAAGAGGCGGTATCGATAAATTTTCCATTATACCTCGAATCATCAAAAAGCAGATATTGAGGGCATGTTTCAGCATAAACAAGCTGGCCTCTTTTTTGCGCATCCCTAATGTATGAAAGTGATTCCTGAGTAGAAACATGAACTATATAAATGGGGCAACAAGCTTCATAGGCCAGTTCGATTGCATTTTTAACAGCTTGTGACTCAGTATATGAAGGTCTTGAAAGAGGATGATAAAATGGACTACGTTTACCTTGTTTTGTTAGCTCAGATTTGTTAGAATCAATTGCATCACCCAACTCACAGTGTATGAGTAGTATTCCACCATGCTTCCCAACTGACTTCATAACTTTTAGTAGATCATCATCGGAAATACCTATTGTATCTTTATAAGCAGTATATACTTTAAATGAAGTGAAACCAAGGTCAATACATTGCTTGATTTGCCCATCCATATCATCATGCCACTTAACAGGGCTTATATGAAATGAAAATGATGTGTTGCAATTGCTTGCCTCAGTTAACCTTTGATGTATTGCTTCATCTAAAAATTGACTGCGGTGAGGTGTAACAAAGTCAATAATGGATGTTGTACCTCCCCAAAGAGCTGCTTTACTTCCCGAATTGAAATCATCTGATGAAAAACCTGCCTTTGAGGGTAAGTTCATGTGCACATGTGGATCTATTCCACCTGGAAAAACAAAACAACCGGATGCATCAATGATTTCACTGTCATCATCTGATAACTCAATGCTATTAGCAATTTCAACTATCTTATTATCAACACATAGCACATCGGAGATAAATTTATTATCTGAATTTACAACAGTACCATTTTTAATAAGTAATCTCATCTATTATCTTCTATAATTCGATTTCAAAAAAACCATCTGAACCCATTTCAAAGCCCAACTTACGCAAGTACTTTTCATGATGCTTTGTGGCACATTCTGCAATAACTTTTTCAAACCCTTTATCCTTGAAAGTATCCTTGAGTCGCTCCAAAACAAATTTCCCATTTTTATAGTCCCGATATTCAGCTACGGTATAATCTAGTCCTATCTTAATTACCTTATCATCTTTCTGATGACCTAGCAACACTCCTGCAACGGCCATATTTCGCAATACAATAAAGCTAATGGTATTCATTTCAGGCTTATAGATAAAATCAGGGAAAAACTTACTAATGTCTTTCTTATGAAAATCAAGAAATTTTAGAAGATATTTATTATCACCCCTAACTTCGAGTGTATCAAAAAGATGACTTTTTGTGTAGATTCTGGATAAATAATAAATATCAACAAGCACGATAAATCCATTTAGAACCATAACCGGGAAAGCATCAATAAGAAAGCCATATGTAGCAAAAGTTGAAGCTCCGACTAGGTTTATCCACCTGAACTTAACAATTGAATTCATTGTCATCGACAATGCGATAATCCCAGATGCTG
>CALCGQ010000403.1 GCA_937901015.1 uncultured Bacteroidota bacterium
TCGTTTGGTTCAATGGTTATTTGCATAGCATCGTCAGAGATGTATCCTGTAAAAGATACAATATCACCCCATTGACTATCTTCTTTAAGTGATAATAAATTTGTGATATCGAAATTATTGATGGGAGTTCCATCAGTTTTCTTAACTGGCTCCGAGAAGGTAAGTATCAGTTGGGAACTTGGCGATATATCCTGCTCCCCAAATTCAGGGTTAAAACTTACAGTAGGGAGTGAGTTATCCCAAATCCCTGATAGCATAACCTGTCGGGCAATTCTTTCAGTTCCAGTAAGGGAGAATTTATCATAGTTTAAAGTTAATCTATCGGATCCAGGTCCTTGATTGACTGGAAGATAATTTAGGGTTACAATAACTGTATCATGGCTACCAATAGCTATAGGAACTTCATCTTGCAAGGTAAATGAACTATCATGCATATGAATGCTGTTAATTCTTATCAAGTTATCTGAGTTATTATGGATTGGTAGAATCATCTTTTTTGGGATGGAATTTCCACTATAATTACCGAGGTTTAGATTTGGAAGAGATACAAATAGGTTTGTATTCCAATCATTGCTAATTACTCTATATGAATATACTCCTGTAGGCAGATACACTTCAAATGATTTCGAATTATCAGGAAGCAGACCTGTTGCAGCAATAGGCCAGGCAGTTCCCCAACCAATTAAATGTTTGCCGGATTCATCTCTGCGATAGCTTCCGGTTGCTGAGCCGTAAATATCTGGATCATTCCTATAATACCATTCAAGCTGGGCTGTCATGGTTGTTTCATTTATGGAGTACTCAAGGGCTCTGGAAAATGTAGGTTGATGAAGATTTCCATTATCAAAGATTGTAAAATTTCCATTGGGCAATAATCTTACATCATGCTGATGTGAAAACCCATAAACATCATTGTGAATGGTAAACTCATTATTTTTTGCGTTTTTGCCAAATCTGTAGATTATTTCTCCAGTTTCAAAATCTATCTTTGTAATCTCATCAAGATGTCTTGAAGAAAGCAATATGTTTCCATCAGTATCAATTTCGAACGCATTACCATGAACGTAGTCGATATAATTACCCTGCAGATTTATATCATCTGTGGCATCTGTAATTTGAAAATGATCCCAACTACGCCATTGAAAGTGAACATTTCCATTTAGGTCAACTTCTTGAATAATAAGACCAACCACGGTTGCGTTTGGGTTTCCTCCAATTACAATGTCGCTCATATCAACTGGTTGTGGATCATACGACATAAGCAAATAATTTCCATTGTCTAAGAGTAGTATATCATGACCATCCATATCATAGCCATTTCCAGTTTTTACCGAATCAAGAACTACATAGGAGCTATCCATAAAAAAGAATCTTTCTTGTTCTGGATTTCCCTGTTCATTTCTTGCATAGGCAAGTTTCCCATCCTCCATTGCATGAAAATACAAGGTATTGCTTTCAGTTTCTCGAAAGAAAAGAGGTGTGCCATATTCATCATTTATGGATAAATAGTTGCTAAACTGTGGTGCTCCGGCACGTGGGCTAAGAGTATAAAATAAGTAGCCATTGTCTGATTCTTCATAATTAATCATCTCGGGTGCAGGATAGTTTTGCGGAAGATTGTTATCTCCGCCTGAAGTAATTTCTCTAGGAGAAGAAGAGCCCATATTACTTGGTGAAGCATTGGTATGTGATGCCTCTCTTTGGTAATATTCTACCAGTAATGGTAAATTGTCAATAGGCTTAATTGTAAATGAAATATTAGTTGCAGAAATTGAAAAACCATTATTGGTTTTCAACCCATCCTGTAATGAGAATGTTACGGACTCGCCATAGATAAACATTTCGTTAGGACGGATAATCAGAGTTTTATTATCATCGGATAAAGTTGTCTTGAATGAATGGTCACCACTCTTGGAGCCTACGATGCTTATATTACCTCTGAAGTTATCATGAATTCTAAACTGCTCCCCTGTTTTGATAATTATTGTTTGTTCAGGATTGATATATACGGCACCATCCATGGGAGAAGTATAGTTCAGTTTTAATGGCTGAGCCGATAATGAACATGAAAATATAAGGACAAGCGAAAAAGCGATAAGTTTTGATAGTTTTTTCATTGCGTGTAGCTTTTACAAAGTCACAAGAATGACTTAATTAATTTGGTAAACCAAAGATAGCTAAATAATTAGTTTAGATAAGGTTTTGGAGAAAATGGGAATTATCCTAAAAAATATTGATAATTATCAATGTTATGATAGCTTAATAAGCAATCTTGAAAGCTTATGACTTTGAAAGTTGGATTATTATGATCTCAAGTTGTTCAGTATGAATAGCCCTTAATATGGCTAGTGCAGATGATTTTAATTTGTATAACGAATAGATAAACAGGGCTCCCAGGAACGGTCTTGACTTTCAACCTTCTGATTAAGATTCCACTGCTTTACCAACTGTGCTAGGAGATATTGAAATGCTAAGAAAAGCAGATTCAAGAATTCTAATTACATAATCTTATCAAATGACTTAATTGATTCTTCTTTACTGAAATTTACGTCTGATACGTTTTTTTCTTTTTCAAAGACTATAAGTGTATGTTTACTTAGTAAATTTTTAGGCCTTAAGTTGATCCTTAGCTGTTCTTTGTACACAGCCTTTCTTTTCTTAACTAGTAGATTCTTGTCCTTTTTTAAATTCCTGAAATATGCAGAATATGACCGTAATATTATAAAAGGGTAAAGAAGTGGAAATAGAAATAAAGATCCTTTGCTCAGGCGTACATACTTAACCTCTTTTATTTTGAAACCGGATAACTTACCCAAAACCCTTAATTTTTGCAGACCAATTAGAAAAATATGTCCGTAATAAATCTCCTTTGTAACAGATTTGTCAGACATCCATATGTCATCAATTTCATTTGGAGGCATAAGTTTGCTGGCCTCACTTTCGAAAAGTAAATAACTAACCCTTGCTGCTAAGTGGGAATAACTAGGCGTAGTAATTACAAGGTCTCCTTGTTCCTTTAATACTCTATTAAACTCTTTAAATACCTGTAGCTGATCACTGAAATGCTCAATTCCTTCTTGACAAATTAGCATATCTGCATAATTATCTTCCAAGGGAATTTTGTCTATTATATCTGCTCGTTTACATTCAATATTGTCTAACATGAAGTACTCGGGAAATAAATCAAATGGTATAACCTTGGCTCCTAAATCTAGGAGGATCTCAGATGTGGCTCCATTTCCAGCAGGAACATCAATAACAATCTTATTTTTCAATTTTGATCCTAAGGCTTCCAAGTATTTCTTCATATAATACTTGATACTTTTGGGATTGTTTACATGCTGGTCTATCATAGTAATGTTGTATCTTGTAGTTATAATCTACTTTATTTGTTATTGAATAATATTACAAAAATATTGAAATATCTCTGATACTATGTTTGTAGCTTTCCCGTGGTATAGATTATTACTAATAATCCTTAAGTTGGGATTTCAGCTTAAGCCATGTTGATGGTGCTAATATTTCAACTGATTCCCAGCTGTAATCTTCACAATATGAAATGATATATTCTGACCTAGCATTTGCTTCAGGGTGAGTACTTACCCATGACAGGTTTTCAATTATCTCCGATTCATCGCCCCACGTTCGGCTTAGGAAATTGGCAAAAGGCAATGGGTCAATATCTGAACTAATCATATAGTCAACAGCAGTAAGGTCGGCCACCTGCTCAAGGTTACGGTCGTAAGCAGTTGAAGATAGAGTTTTTACGGAAGAACTTATTATGTCAGGACTTGTGTTTCCTATTGTAGTACTAATTAATACGGATAATCCAACTTCTTTAACAAGCTTCTTAACAACATGATCCTTTTGAAGGTGAGCCAGCTCATGACATATAACTCCACATAATTCAGATTCATTATCACATGACAAAATGAGCTCTTTAAATATTATTAAATGGTTGTCGGGTAATGCATATGCATTTACCTCATAACTATCCAGAACATGAATTTTTATTCGACTTTGATCAATATTATTTGAGGTGCATATTTTCGAAACTAGGGTGTCAATAATAGTAATGATATCTTCATCATCAATCTCATCATTGTTTCGTTCAATCATTTCCCAGAATATCTCTCCAAGCTTTTCTTCAGTATCAGAGGTTAATTCTTTTACGTTAAAAATTGTAATCCAGTCAAACTGGTTTATTATGAACCATGTTGAAAAGAAAAAAGCAATGATTACGAGTGTTCTAAAAATAACTTTTTGCATCTTTATTTTTGCATATTAGATTTGTTAAATCACCATAAAGCCACCAGCTAACATGTTCTCCCTTGCCTGTTTTAACAGCTGTATATATTGTTGCAATAAATTCGGCTATATTGAAAAGTATAATGGTTAGGATATATGCAAGATAATGGTTGGTAATCTGCTCTGTTCCAAAAACCACAGATATTGTCCACCAGAAACCAAAACTATTCATAAACAATAATGATAACTGTGACAATAATGCCTGAGTGCAATGCCATCTTACGAAATATGTTCCTTTTCTGTTTGCGAGGAAGAAACCCACTGTTGCAAAAAGGTTAATTATGGGAAGAGGAAGGCCACCTACAAGTGCCACCAAAGACATAAGGTAACTACTAGAAGCTCTTTCAGCCTCATGCTCACCAGGTTTATAAACGAATTCTTGTAAATTAATCATAATCCTTTTTGAATATTCCAAATCCAATTTGCAAGTATCAGAATGATGGAGATAATAGCAACCCATCGAATTCTGAAAAACCTTTCAATTTTGCCGTAGAATAAATACAGAGAGTCTTTTTTTAATATGAGATCAATTGCTATCCATATTGGAGCAAATACCATAATCCCAACTATTATTAATCCAATTGGATTCCAATATAACGACTCCAGTAATTGAAGATTAAACAATGTTAAGACTGCCCTTGTGGTTCCACATGATGGACAGGGTATTGATGTAACTTGTTTAATTATGCAAGTATTAACACCCTCCTGATAACCAGGATTGTATGCATAGTTATAGAAGATCCAAAAATACCCTGTAGCACAGGCAATCAGCAGTATTGTATAAAGCTTTCTACTGCTTAATGTCGATGACATTTCTATATCACTTGCCTTAGTTTATCTACGTTTTTTTCTCTTGTGGCACCCATTATTAAAAACCAGTCAACTATTGCCCAGATGCCGAGACCACCACAGGTTAATAATTTACCAATACCCAAACCAGTATCTCCAATTAAGAACCTGTCAATACCCAATTGCCCACCAAGTAATGATACTATCAAACTAATGGTTGGATCTTTGAATTGCAGTGTTTGAATAATAGCCCATTTTGAATCATCAATTTCCAAGAGGCGATCTCTTATTGCAGGTAATTGATGACTTTCAAAATATTTGGCGTTCGTCATGATAAACATATCTACTTTTTGTGCTTCCATAATGATATTGTTATTTATATCCTACTCTTAGGCTTTTCAGTTACTCCGTAAATAAATATCAATATTAATAAATCTTTACGAATATTGAAACCCTTATGGACATATTTTACTCCCATCTTTTAAACTAGAACTACAATTTTATAATCTCTCCCTTAAAAGCTTGATTGTTATATTGAATAGTAAAATAGTAATAACCAGAAGGAATTGAGTTACCTGATGACGTTGTTCCAGCCCACAGCAACTTATATGTTCCTTGTCCCATTAATTGGATAGTTGCGACATCAATAAGTCTTCCGAATGAATCAAAGAAATGTATTCTGGCTTGCTCATAAACAGGTCCTTTAACGATAAACTCAATGTTAACTTCTCCTGATGTTGGGTTAGGATATGCATAACATTGCTTTTCGGCACTTTCATTAATGGTATTATCATATTCTATGAAAGTTGTACCACCGCCACCACCGCCAGTGTATGAAGTAAACGGACTCATAACATTATAACAGATACTTATGTCAACTATTTCATTCTTTATTTCTTCGGCTTCCTGTGATTCCGGAGGATATGTATGAAAAAGAATCATAAGGTTTTCCATTTTCTTTTTTGCCCATAGCTTTGTTAGAAACTGATATGTGGGAACTGTTGTGTCAGACAATTCCACATCATATTGATAAAGTTGAGGTTGACCAAATGCATCTCCACTAAAGTTAACAGTAATGTTTGATGCATCTTCATATCGTCCAACCACTATTAATTGTTGACCCAGATATAAATTGTCGAGAGGTTCAGGGTAAACTTCAACTAAAACGGGAGGGCTAACGGTCATTTCAGTATTTATTAATACCGGATTTCTAATTTTTCGATAAAACATGGTAATTACTTCTTCCAACTCATCATTACCTAATAATTCGAATAAGCCATTATTTTGAGATGCAATCTGCGAGAGGAGTGATTCATTTGTATAGTCTCCAATGCCAAATGTGTGGATTTGTAGATTGGTGACTTCATTCACATTAATAAGATCTTGAATATGTTGTAGAATTTGTTCAGTACCTGTTATTCCTGTGGTAGCTTCACCATCAGTAAGAAAAATGATAATATTTGCTAATGTCGTATCGTTGGAGGCAAAGTCGGGAATAGCAGTTGAAAAGGCTTCTGATATATTAGTCATTCCGGAAGCACCCAAACCACCAATGTAGTCTAAAGCTAAATATTTTGAATACGGATTAAAAAGAACATGGTCATCTTCAAAATCAGAAACATCAGAAGCAAAATCGACAATATTAAAATAATCACCCTCATTCAAATTTTCCACAATATAACTTGCAGCATCTCTGGCCTGCACAATTTTATTTCCACTCATACTTCCTGATCTATCTATTATAAGTGTAAAAACTTTTTGTATCACTTCCGATTGAGGATCTGGCTCTACAATAAACGTAAAAAAACCATTACCATATTCATCACAACTAAAGGCTGTATCGGTGATAAATGTGCTATAACTGAATAATCCAAGATCATCGGGGCTTAATTCGTAATAGGCCTGATAATCATCTGAGGCAACAGCCTCATATGAGGTAAATTCAAACATGGCAGCACTATCACTATAGGTTAAACTATCAGGAATATGACTAATTAGCTCCATATTTGTAATGGTACGTTGAGATTCCAATGAAAATTTAATATGTTGATAATCTAATACTTCATCTTGAATAAGAGTATAATCATTGGGGTAATGGAAAGACACCTCATAGAAATCATAGGGTAAAAGCTGTACATATGTTAACTCAATGGTGAGAATGGAATCACTTGGAATAGAATCTTCCAGATTGAAGAAAAGAGGAGACTCCCCTAAATAATTTTGGAGAATGGTATTACCTCCACCTCCTCCAGGAAGTGTAGTATCCTGAGGAGATGGAGATATTTCCGCAGAATACCATACATTACCAATTTTCCACCTTAATCCTATACCACTTGCACCATCGTTTAGTGGAAATGCATATTTAATTTTTGATTTTTCACCTGTATTGTTAAGGAATTCCTGAGTAGAGACTACAATTGCAATTTGATCATACACTGTAGCCTCTACATCAGAAGAAAGGAGACGAAAGTACTCACTGTACTCCGCATTTTTAATAGCAACACCATTAGCAAGTATAACATTGGTTATTAACATAATACACACTAGTAAATAAAAAGATACATTTTTCATGATAGTTCGATTTATCCTGCTTTAGGAACAGGGGTTAATACTTAATAGATATGGAACTTCATATTACCAATTCACCTATAATGCTAAGATAAAGTTCGAATCGCGGGTTTGGTTAGGCGAACAGCAGAAATAATGTATTCAGATTAGAGATATTAATCTGCTAACAAACCTGTTATACTAGTAAGACAGTTAAATATCATTTTACCCTTACTCGGAATATTGATTTTTTTTGAATTGATGTACAAGAGTTGCTACTACAAAGTAATATTCTGTGTCTCAACATAGCCAATAATATAGTGAGAGTTTGAGAGCACTATACCATTCCGATATCCTTAAGCCGTTCCGCAAGATATTCACCTGAGGTAATGTTGTCAAAGAGCTTTGGGTTATTATTGTCAATGCAAAGGTCAAGACAATCTAGCTTCATATCACTAATTGGGTGCATGAAAAATGGAATCGAATACCTTGGAGTATTCCATTCAGATTTATCAGGATTTACCACCTGATGAATAGTTGATTTTAGTTTGTTATTAGTGAGACGTGAAAGCATATCTCCCACATTAATAATTAGCTCATCAGGTTCTGCTATTGCATCAATCCATTCACCATTATGATTTTGAACCTGTAATCCTTTACCTTGTGCTCCCATCAACAATGTGATTAAATTGATATCCGTATGAGCAGCAGCTCTTACAGCTCCTTTAGGTTCAGTTGCTATTGGAGGGTAGTAAATTGGCCTGAGTATGCTATTTCCTTCCAGAACAAAATTATCAAAATAGTATTCATCAAGTCCAATATGAAGCGCTAGCGCCCGTAGAACATATATGCCCGTTTTTTCGAGTAATTTGTAGGCTTCCACTCCAACAATATTGAATCTTGGAAGTTCCTTAACAATTACATTTTCGGGATATACACCCTTATATTTTGAGTCATCAGAGATTTGTTGTCCAAAATGCCAGAACTCCTTAAGATCCCCTTCAGTTCTTCCTTTGGCATGCTCTTTTCCAAAGGATGTGAATCCACGTTGGCCACCAATTCCTTCAATCTCATATCTGGTTTTTAATCCTTCATCTAAGTCAAAGAAATGTTGAATTTCTTTATAAAGTTCATTAACTAAAATATCTTCAAGAAAATGTCCTTTTAAAGCAACAAATCCAATTTCCTCGTATGCCTTTCCAATACCGTCAACAAATTTTTGCTTTAGTTTGCTGTTTTCAGAAATAAAATCATTTAGGTCAACAGATGGTATATTATTAGATGTATTCATATGGATATGTTTTTGGAAATTCAATACTTAATGTTCAACAATAATACTTTTATTGTCATCCCGGTTAAATTCAGGCTGGATATTAAAATGATGAATATGGTGGTCGTCCATAATCTTTTCAATCTTTATGAGAATTTCCTGAAATTCAGTAATTCTTATATCACTATGTAAATCAATATGTGCTTCAAAGAATATATCCTTATCGTTAAGTTGCCACAGATGAACATGGTGTGTGTTTAACACCTCTTCCAACTGACATATACTTTTACAAAGAACTGCTACATCAAGGTTTTTGGGAGTGAACTGCATCAGAATCTTAATCGATTCAATGGTAAGTTTATAGCTGGAAAAAATTAAGTAAATTGCTATCATTACTGATAGAATACTGTCAATACGATATATCCCATAGTACTTCATCAATAGTCCGCCAATCATTACTGCTATTGATGTAAGCACATCTGTTAACAGGTGTAAATATGCCGACTTAATATTCATATTATCCTTGGAATCACGATGAAGGATAATAACACTAATCAGGTTTATAATAATGCTTCCTATTGCAAAGTATATGACAATATTGTAATCCACTTCTTTTGGACTGATAAACCTTTCAACAGCTTCAACAATGAGGTAAATGGCAATGGCAATTAATGTGACAGAGTTTACAAATGCTGAAATTATTTCTGCACGTTTATAACCATAGGTTTGCTGTTCTGTTGACTTTCTTTTTGCAAGCCGGTTTGTTATATAGCTAAGTATAAGGGAAACAACATCGCTAAAGTTATGTAATGCATCGCTTAATAAAGCCACACTTCCCGAAATTAAACCACCAATAATCTGACCAATGGTTATTATAATATTCAAGATTATGGCAATGGCCATATTTCTGCCACTCACCTGAGTAGAGCTATGTGAGTGATCGTGACCCATTAGAATATTAGAGATAAAATTTGGCTAAAACCAAAATGACAGTAATTCCAGCAATAATTAAATAAGTATTTGTTCTACCAAAATTTATGGTCCAACCCATCATTCTGTTCCTTTTTGGTACTATTATTCTACTGTCTTTGGGATTGTAATAGAAAATCGCGAACTTATAGTTATCCGGATTATCCACATGGCTGTCGAAATCGCTATTCATGTAGTTGAGATTAAGTTCAAAAAAGATAAAAGTATGAAAAAATGTTGACTTAGATTATATGTCATTTCACTCTTACTACTGCTTTGTCATGGTAACTTTCACTTTTTGATTTTCAATACCTAAACCTGCAACGAAATCTGGTAATGCAGTGGTTGAAAACTCAAAAGTAGTTTCATTAAGTATAATAATATCGGCTGATCCGGTATCTAAACCCCAGAAAACGGCTGAAATACTGCTACCATCTTCACTTAATGTCCATGTGCCTTCAGTTGTGGTTTGAGGATCACTGGGATCGCATTTGGTAGCACCTTCATCCTCAGTAATTGTGCCGTCTTCATTGAATTTAAAAAGATTGTCTTTGCTACATTCATCACCCATAAAGTCAAATACATGTGTTATGGTTATTCCGCTAACAGTAATGCCAGGGTTTAGCTCAACATCAGTTACTTTCCATTCACCTTCTGTTAAATAGTCTTGTGGTCCCTTATCTTCTTTTCTACAGGAAGAGAAGGTTATCATTATCGATATAAGTAATAATGATGCTATAATTGTGTAATTTCTCATTTTCTATAATATATTAAAGTACAAAAGTAATAATTCTGGATTAGAGGATTGTTAATATCAATGGTTTATGTTGGTATTCACATGAATTAAAACGTAGTATAATCCATAATCTTGGATTGGTGATAGTTAATTTTTAGTTAATCTGATGCTTAATTCTTCATGCCCTTGAAGTAAAATATACTTTTATCCCATGAAAATACTCTTTTCTTTATTGGTTATCTCTGCTTTATTCCCTGCTATAATTGTTGATGCACAGGTAATTAAGGTCGTTAATTTTGAAGAGTTTCAACCCATCATTCAAAAAAATAATGACACAACATATGTTATTAATTTCTGGGCTACCTGGTGTATTCCTTGCGTAAAGGAGTTGCCATATTTTGAAGATATCAACAGCGAATTTAAGGATCGTAAATTTAAAATGATACTTGTGAGTCTTGATTTCAAGTCACAAATGGAGTCATCTCTAATACCATTTATTGAAAAGAAAAATATTGAGTCAGAAGTAATTCTGCTTAGTGATCCAGATGCAAATACTTGGATTAGTATGGTAAATGAAGACTGGACAGGCTCCATTCCTGCAACCATAATCTATAATAAGGATCACTATAGTTTTACAGAGGGAAGCCTCACTTATAATGAACTAAAAGAAACAATTACTAAATACATAATCGAATGAAAAATCTAATAATCACCATAGTATTAACAATTACATTTTCAACATCATTCTCTCAAGGATATGGTACTGGAGATAAAGCTATTGATTTCAATCTGCTAAATATTGACGGACAGTATTTGTCGTTGGATGATTATGATGAAGCGAAAGGTTTTATTGTAATATTTACATGTAATCATTGCCCATTTTCCATTGCATATGAAGATAGAATTATTGCCATTGATAAGAAGTATAAAGCATTGGGCTATCCAGTAATTGCAATTAACTCCAATGATTCCACAATAGCTGAAACCGATTCATATTCACATATGAAGGTAAGAGCGAAAGAGAAGGGGTTTACATTTCCATATTTATTGGATGCAGATCAAAGTATTGCTAGAACTTATGGAGCAACTCGAACACCACATGTTTATGTACTATCTAAGGATAAAAAGAAACTATTAGTTAAGTACATTGGTGCAATTGATGATAATCATGAAGAACCAGAAAAGGTTAAGGCAAAATTCTTGGAGGATGCCGTAGATGCATTATTAGATGGCAATAGCCCAAATCCTGACTTTACTAAAGCGATAGGTTGTACCATTAAGTTTTCAAAGTAAGTAAAAAAGGCATCCTCTCATACGCGTTTAAAACGCGGATGCTTTTGAATACAATTGCATTGTGAACCTAATTATTTAATTGAAATATTTGAAAATACATCGTCGCTACAAACAAGGACGAGCTTAGGAAGATATTTTGCTTTGCTCAATAAGACAAATATCATCTCCGTTTCAAGCGTCTACGCTTGAAAGAATGATGGTAATTATTCGATTATAATCCAGCAAATTTAAACGGTAGCGATTCAACAAATGAGTCTGCCACGTTACCATTGTAGGTGTTGTTATCATCAACAACCAACATCTTTGTAATACTTAGTTTATTAAAGTCAATACTATTTAAGTCTACCCAAAATACGTTTGGAGTTAGAACAGTCTCGAAATAGTAAACCATGTTCTTTTGATCTGCTACTGATCTCCATCGTGTTGATGAAATATTTGGCTCATCTTTGGAGGTAATTCCAAAAGGCACGGAGCAATTCCTAATAACGCTCAAAACACTTGCAACAGCAACTCTTGTATTATCTGTTTTTGGAATTGCATTTATGTAATATGATGCTCTTACAAATCTGTCTGCAGCTCTATTGGTTCCTGGTAACATTATTGTTCCCGGAATACCTTCCCAATATGTATTAATAGCAAGTTGCTTTTCGAAGATTGGTGAATTAGTCATTACCTGATACGACTTGTTATGGTGAATAACAAGCTTACCTTCGATATATTCAAATATTGCATTATCACCCATTTTATCTGATATGGAAAGATGGAGTGTTGTAAATCTGTCGGTTCCTGGTATTGTTGATGATACTATAACAAATTCTTCTTTAGCAAGTGCAGCAACAGCTTCATTAACTGTTGCAAAGTTGTCAAGTAAATATTGAGCCCAAGCAGCAATAGATAATCCATTGTTTGAACCTACACTGTCAAATTCAGGGTAAGTTGATTCAGCCAACCACAGCACATTTGTTACCAAGCCCTTCTCATTTATACCATCAGCTGTTGCAATATCCCATGCGCTAGCAATTACGCTTCCGTATTTTGATGTCCATGTGATTGATTTTGAGCCAACTGCTCCATTTCGTTCTAATCCCCGAGGGAATATCCATAGGTTTGCCGGAATTTCCGTTTTCCAGTCCATTGAACGGGCAGTTAGAATTGTTCCGTTTGGACCCTGATACATAACGCGAGTGCAAGCTTGAATATCCTGACCTAGAAATGAAATAATCAGTATTAGGCATACGATCAGAAATGGGTATTTGATAGATGTTTTCATTATGTCAATAATTTGGTTTAGTGTAATATATGCTGATTCTTTAATTTAAAGCTAATATAATAATTATGACAATGAATATTAATAATTTAATGATTTCTTAAAGAAAATCCTGAGTATTGTTATTACTTTTGTATCAAATTAAATTTAGATGAATCAATTATTCAAGATTTTTATTATCGTATTACTTACCTTTAGTATGGTCACTTCATGTGTTTCAAATCATCAGGAAGCTAAGGTTGTGGAAGGGAATCCAAATGTTATACTTCTTATTGGAGATGGTATGGGTTTGAGTCAGGTAAGTGCTGCATATTATTATGGAAAAAATGAACCCAATTTTAACAGATTTAAAGAAATTGGATTAATCAATACATCATCGGTTAAACATAAGATTACAGATTCAGGTGCTGCAGCAACAGCATTGGCCTGTGGTGAAAAGACTTATAATGGTGTTATTGGATTGGATAAGGATTCAACGGAAATACCAAACTTGGTTGAGGAGCTATCGTTGATAGGGTTCAGCACAGGAGTTATTTCAACGTCATCTATAACACATGCAACTCCTGCTGGATTTTATTCACATGTATGGAACAGAGGTATGCAATATGAAATAGCTGAGCAATTGGTAAATTCAGAATTGGACTTTTTTGCAGGGGGCGGAACAAAATGGTTTATGGATAGGGAAGATGGGAAGCTATTAATTCCTGAACTTGAAAAAAATAATTTCCTTATTAATAGTGATATTACGGCATCAACGCTTGATCCTAATTATAAATATGCTTATCTATTGGCTAAAGATGGCATGCCATCAATGCTTGATGATCGAGGTGCTTTTTTACCTGATTATACAAAACTAGCATTGGATTATTTTACTAAACGTGGTGGGAGTTTTTTTCTGATGGTTGAAGGATCACAAATTGACTGGGCTGCTCATGATAATAATTCAGATTATATGATTGCTGAAGTGCTTGATTTTGACAAAACTGTGGGAGTTGTGATGGATTATGCTGAACTTAAGGGTAATACATTGGTTATTGTTCTTGCAGATCATGAAACTGGAGGGTTTGCTCTGGGTACAAATGATGGGGATTATTCTACGATTAAACCAGTGTTTGCCACTTATGGACATTCAACTACATTAGTTCCAGTATTCGCTTATGGGCCTGGGGCTGAAAATTTCAAAGGTGTTTATGATAACAATGATATCTTTCACAAAATATTAAGTCTTACTGGTAATTAGTAATACCTTATTTTTTGTACTTAATAATTGGCAGTATTCTATTAAGTAATTTTTCAACCGATTCATCGATTGTGAGCGTAGCTGTATCAATCTCAATAGAAGGATGGTCGGGTATTTGAAACGGTGAATCAATTCCTGTGAAATTTTTAATCTCACCATTTCTAGCTTTTTTATATAACCCTTTTACATCTCTTTTTTCACAAACTTCTAAGGAAGCATTAACGAAAACTTCAAGATAGTTTTCCTTACCAATTATATTCATCGCCATATGTCGGATATCATTGGTTGGTGAAATAAAGCTGTTAATACATACTATTCCACAATCTAAAAATAGCTTTGATACTTCTGAGATCCTTCTGATATTCTCAAAACGATCAGCTTCGGAAAATCCCAGATTATTATTAATTCCCGTTCTAATATTATCGCCATCAAGTATCTGAGTTAAATAACCTAATTTGTTTAATTCCAGCGCAATACAGGATGCAAGCGTAGTTTTTCCGGATCCTGATAATCCGGTCATCCAAATAACAATAGCATGTTGATTTAGTAGCTTTTCTTTATCGTCTCTGGTGAGAATTCTATCAAAAACAGGGTGTATATTTCTATCCATTTATTTTACGTTAAATCTAAACGCAATATATGAAATGTTTTGTAACCTGATTTCCTATATTTAGGTTTTTAATTGGTTTATCAAACCCATTATATCAACAACATTTGTGTGAGTAACGATTCTATTATCCTTTATATCATTAATATCCTTGCTAATAGATCAATACTTTCATTTCCTAGGCGTAATTACTTTGCAATAAACCATGGGTTTAACAGATTCTCTTTATTATACAGAACTTCAGTGGATGGAGAGTTGGCCTGCACAATTCTTTTACCAGCGCAAAGAATAACGGCATGACCTGCTGCAGTATCCCATTCCATTGTTGGTGCAAATCTTGGGTAAATATCAGCACTTCCTTCCGCAATCATACATAGTTTAAGTGAGCTTCCTTTTGATACAATTTTTAGGTTATTATGATTTTTTTTCAAACCCTCAATAAAATCAGAAGTTTCCTTTGAAAGATGCGACCGACTGGCTACTACTCCAAAATAGTCATTATGAATATCAAGTGGTAACTTACGAGATGAGGATAGAATCTTACTTGGGTTATACATGTTTGAAGCATTTTCTAACTTATGGGCTCCATTCTCAGTATCACCATAATATAGTTCATCAAGTACCGGGGCATAAACAACTCCCAAAATGGGTTTCTGATTTCTAACTAAAGCAATATTAACCGTAAACTCATCATTTTTTTTAATGAACTCTTTTGTGCCATCCAAAGGGTCAACAATCCAGAGTTGATCCCAGTCTTTCCTTTCGCTATAAGGAATTGATCTTCCTTCTTCGCTAAGAACAGGAATTTTCGTTGGCTCTAAAAATGATACAATAATATCATTGGCATTCTTGTCTGCTATGGTAAGTGGTGACTCATCTTGTTTGTACTCTACTTGAAAATCAGTATTATAGATTTTAAGTATTTCTAATCCTGCTTTAATGGAGGCAGAAATGGCAATGGAAAGAAGTTCGTTCATAGTTGGAATTATATCTACTTTGGAATTGTAAAAGTAATAATTGTTCCTTTTCCAACTTCACTCTCTACAATTATATCACCCCCATTTTTATTAATGAATTCTTTGCAAAGAAGAAGGCCAAGCCCTGTTCCCTTTTCTTGATCTGTTCCAAGAGTAGTTATACTTTCGTCCAACTGGAATAGTTTCGGCAGTATATCAACGGGTATGCCTACACCTGTATCCGAGACACTTATCTTTGTTGTTTGAGGTTCGTCAATAACAACGATTTCTATTTTTCCTTTTTTTGGTGTGAATTTAATTGCGTTACTGAACAGATTTCTAATGGTTGTTACTAATGTGAACTTATCAGCAATCACTATTAAGTCATCACCTGAATTAATAATTACATTTATTGCTTTTAGTTCTGCACTTTGCATATATGGGTCTATGGCATCATGAATTATATCAGAAACTTTAATCTCTGTTTTATTGATTGTAATTCCATCCCTTTGAGATCTTGCCCAAAGCAATAAGTTCTCCAATAAGTTAAACGAACTCTTAGAAGATTTATCGATTTCATTAATGAACTCAACTCTTTGTTCATCGTCAAGATTATCATATTCAGTAATCAATAAATTGGTAAATCCCAATATTGAATTAAATGGACTCTTTAAATCATGGGCAATAATTGTGAAGAATTTATCTTTAGTAGCATTTATTTGTAATAGCTCTGTGTTTTTATTTTTGATAATATGATAGAATTTTTTCAACATATGGTGGAACACAAAGAGGCCAATTATACCAATTATCAATATAATCAAATGTATTAATGATAATGATAGAAGTTGTTTATTTACAGAGTCAACATATAACTCAGAAGAGAATGAAATACTTATCCCTCCTCTAATATCACCCTCTGAATATCCTTGTTTTGCGTGACATACTAAGCAAGAGATTTCCGTATTAAGTGGCGCCATATAGCGATAGTTTGATGTTGAATCTGTTTCAACAAGTTCTAGTATCTCAGCGCTTCCATTTTCGAATGATCTTAAAGCAGTTGTTTCCCATGGGTCAGGCTCGTTACCTGGACGAATGGGTAATAGACTTGTGATATGGAATTGGACACCTGATTTCTTCTTGTTGATTTCAGAAACCTGTCGGGTCATGAATGCAGGATTTATTTTCGTAAGGACCCTTCCATTTTCATCAATGATATTTTTTAATGAGTCATCTAAATATTCATTAGGTATAGTAAATTCATTAACAGGAACGTAAACACCACCATGAAAAGCATTCCAACTTCGTGTTGTTACGATTTGATCAAAAAATGCCTGGGATTTATTTAATACTACTTTACTATTATTTTCAATTACAAGTGTATAATTCCAGAAAAAGGATATGAAGATGAGAATTATCCATATGGTAACAAAAAATAGTAAATGTGTCCTTTTCATGTTTGAAAGAGTTAACCACATACAACGAAAAAACGATCAACACGGCTGTTAATACAGCTGGTTCTGGCTTATCTTATTCCTTTAAAACATA
This sequence comes from uncultured Bacteroidota bacterium, assembly GCA_937901015.1. Classification (GTDB taxonomy): domain Bacteria; phylum Bacteroidota; class Bacteroidia; order Bacteroidales; family F082. The sequence goes on from CALCGQ010000403.1 coordinate 17,528, forward strand.
GAAAAGTGTGGTGGACAAGACTATATTTTCTTGGAACCCTAAAGATAAGAAATTTTTACAACTTAGTCAAACTCTAGATATTTCGTGTATTTGAAACAGTGTGACTATATTTGCAATTAATTGTAAAAAGGTATTATTCTAAATGTCGGATAAGAAAAAAGATAGTCACGAATCAGCGTTAAGTGTTCAGGGTGGTATTGAACAGCCTTCACAAATTAACCCAAATCTTAAATCTGGAGTAGGTCGTTTTAAGAAAGACAGATTAAGCGTTGAAAAGATTTATAATGGTATTGTAAAAGGCGACAGAACTCTGTTAAGTCAAGGTATTACGTTGATTGAAAGCTCATTAGCAAAAGACTTTAAGGAGGCTCAGGAATTGATACAATTATGCTTACCACATTCAGGGAATTCATTAAGGATAGGAATTAC
>CALCGQ010000404.1 GCA_937901015.1 uncultured Bacteroidota bacterium
CCGATATTCAAGGTGCTTGGACATTCATTCAGGTTCCAAATTTGCCCAATAAGATTATTGGAGGAACATACACTGGATTAGTGCTTTACGGCAAAGAAGATGGGGTTTGGGTATTCGAAAAACAATTATCTGGATTTTCGGAATCTTCTAGACAGATTGATTTTGATGATGATGGGACCTTATGGATTTCTCATGGTTACCAGGGCGTATATCATTTATTATTTAATAATAAATATGATAGTATAATTAAAGTCGATTTTTATAATAACAACAATAGTAATATTCCAGAACAATTTGCCAGTCTAGCTAAATTTGATGATAAGATTATGTTCTTAACATCGAAGGGTGTGCTCGAGTACCAAGAGGATAAGGATGATTTCTTTGTAAATGAAGAGTACACTAACATATTTGGGGATGAGCCAATAAGAGCTATTAATAGAGATGTAAATCAAAATATTTGGTATTTCAATAATACTAATGTTGGGGTAATGAGATTAGGTGAAGATGGCAAGTATGTAAATATTTCCATTCCGTTCAAAGAATTAGAAGGTAGTTTTATTTACAGTTTTGACCTAGTATATCCATATGATAAAAGGAATGTGTTTTTTGGAACTGAGAATGGATTTGTGCATTATCAGCCAAATTTCAATAAAGATTATTCCTATAAATTTCAATCATATTTATTATCCATGCGCACAGCAAATACTGATACTATATATTATAATAATAATGCGGTAAAAGATAATGTCATATTAAGATATGATAATAATAGTGCAGAATTTGCTTTTTCTTCCAATGATTTTGAGAATTCCAACACGATTTTATATTCAACTTTTCTTGAAGGTAATGATAGGCAATGGTCGGCCTGGCATACAAGGAGTACAAGGACATATACTAATCTTTACGAAGGAAAATATACTTTCAAAGTGAAAGCAATGAATATATATGGTACCGTATCAGAAGAAAAAGTAATGTCTTTTAGAGTATTACCCCCCTTTTATAGATCTGTAGCGGCTTATACCCTCTATATGTTGGTTGTTTTCATTATTATTCTGATTATAATATATTGGGTAAAGAAAAGATTTGCGCGTGCCAGACTGCGCGATGAAGCACACCGACAGGAAGTATTTAGAAAAAAAGAAGAGCGTATGCAGCGTGAAGGATTAGTGGCGGAGAAAGAAATTATCAGAATGAGGAATGATAAGTTACGTGAAGGCATTAAGCAAAAGGACAAAGAGCTTGCTAATTCGACAATGCAGATGCTTCATAAAAATGAACTTCTTATTTCCCTAAGAGATGAGTTAAAGAAACTTGCTGAATTAACAGGAGCAGACTCCAATAAGCACGATGTTATACGATTGGTAAGAGGCATTAACAAGGAAATAGATAATGAAAAACAATGGCATGTGTTTGAAACTCATTTTGAAAGTGTTCATGAAGAGTTTTTAAATCGTATTAAATCTGCTTATCCCCAATTAACACCCAGAGAATTAAAATTGTGTGCTTATTTAAGGATGAATATAAGTAGTAAAGAGATTTCTGTGCTTATGAATATTTCAACTCGTGGGGTTGAAATCAGCCGCTATAGGCTAAGAAAAAAACTTGCTATTACCAGAGAAACAAATCTTACGGATTTTATTTTATCATTCTAAATAATCCTACCTTTAGCAGAATATACACCATTGATGTATTAATCTGTGTATATCAATATATTATTTAAAATACTGTAAAGCAGTGGGTAAACTGTATCCTTGTTGTAGTATTGATGTAGTAATTATTATCCATGAAGTATTTTTGATGAGGTAATTCTCTTGCCTTACTTACCTTATTGTATGACATTTGCAAACGATTGCTATTTAAAATACCAATTTCGCTTATAATATTTACACAATGGGAATTCTTTCACACAATCATAAATTAAAATAAATACAGATGAAAAAAAACTATTCTGTTTTGATCTTATTGTTTTTGTTTTTGTCCTTGCAAATTATTGCACAGGAGAAAACAATTACAGGAGTTGTTACATCATCCGAGGATAATCTATCCATACCTGGTGTTACAGTACTTATAAAAGGAACTACAACTGGTACTACAACCGATATTTACGGTATGTACAAGTTGGATAATGTATCACCGGATGCGGTGCTCGTGTTTTCATACATTGGAATGGCACCAGTTGAAATGCTTATCGGAGACCAGAGTGTTATTAATGTAATAATGGAATCTGATATCTCACAGCTTGATGAGGTCGTTGTAATTGGCTATGGAACTGTTAAGAAAAAGGATGTTACAGGAGCTGTTTCAATTGTTGATTCAAAAACAATTTCGAAGTTAAGTCCTGTGAAAATTGAACAGGCACTCCAAGGAACAATGACTGGAGTAACTGTAACTGAACAATCAGGTGCGCCAGGTGCTGGTTTAGATATCCGTATTAGGGGTATTTCGACAAACGGTGATGCATCTCCCGTTGTAATCATTGATGGTTATCAAGGTAACCTGAATACTTTGAACCCTAGTGACATTGCAACAATTACAGTTCTTAAGGATGCTCAGGCAGCAATTTATGGAACTGTTGGTGCGAATGGTATTATATTAGTGACTACCAAATCTGGTAAACGAAATTCACCTACAATGGTTAATTTTAAATCTTCTCTAGGTATGCAGGAAACAACTCGCGAACTACCTGTATTAAACGCCACTGAATATGCAGTTATTTTGAATGAAAGCTATGCTGCTGCTGGTAGGCCTCTCCCATATCCAAATGTTAGTGGACTTGGTAAAGGAACTGACTGGCAAGGACAAATTTTTTCAAGACAGCCAATTATTGATAATAGTATAAGTGTAAGCGGTGGATCAGAAAAGATGGATTATTCAATTAGTGCATCAGATTTAAGGCAAAAAGGAATCATCGGAGGCGATAAAGCTGGATATGATAGAACTACAGCACGTTTAGCCATGGGAGCTGACCTTGCCAAATGGTTGAAATTTACATCAGCGGTTACTTACACACATATTGATAGGACATCAATTAATGATTTTGGATTGGGATCTGTGCTCTTTAACGCAGTTAACTTACCTTCTACAGTACCTGTCTATGATGAGAATGGTGACTACTATTTAGCACCATCAAATGTAGGTATTGAAATAATCAATCCACTTCAGCAAATTGAGAATACCTATAATTCATATTACATGAATAAAGTAAATGGTAATATGGGACTAACGGCCAAGTTTGCACAGCACTTTACTGCAACCGCAAGAATTGGTTTCAATTCCACTTACGATAATTCCAAATCATTTTCAAAAATTGTTGATTATGGAGAATCCAAAGTATTCAATGTAACTCGTAGTAGCGTTTATCAAGCTAAGAACAATTATAATGATTACACTTTCGATGCCTTCCTAACTTACGAGAATACTTTTAATGATGCTCATCATGTTGTTGGAACATTTGGTACCACGGTTTTTCAAAATTGGGGAAATGGACTAAATGGTACAGGATATGATGTACCATATAACTCATGGGATTTTGCAGATATAAGTCTTGCAAATGGAATTGTAGATACAAAAACTAATGGTTCCTATACTTATGATCAGCGTAGGTTATCATATTTTGCAAGAGCTCAATACGATTATAAAGGTAAATATCTTCTATCTGCAATGTTTAGAAGGGATGCATCAACAAAATTTGGTCCTGATAATGCAGTGGCTTATTTCCCATCCACAACATTGGGTTGGATTATGTCTGAAGAATCTTTTATGAAAGACGTTGAATTCATCGATTTCTTAAAAGTTAGAGCAAGTTATGGAATTCTTGGCTCCGATAAAATTGGAGATTACAGATACATTGGCAAACTAGATGGTGAAGGTGTATATGTACTTAATAATAACCTTGCTTATGGTATGGCAATTGGTGCTCTTGCAAATCCAAGTATTAAATGGGAACAATCTGAGCAGATTGATGTTGGTTTTGATATGACATTCTACAGAGATAGATTTGATTTTACATTTGATTACTTTAATAAAACTACCAAAGATTTACTTCTAGTGGTTCCAGTGTCAGGTATTCTTGGTACATATGGTCCTGGAGGTAGTGCTCCCGTTGTGAATGCTGGTACGGTTAAAAATAGTGGATATGAGTTTTCCCTAGGATTTAAAGGTCCTGCAGTTGAAAATTTCAGTTACCGTATTAATTACAATATGACAATTCTTGATAATGAAGTTCTGAAAGTAAATAACGGAACTGGTTTTGTTTCAGGAGGAAGTTTTGGAGTTGGTCAACCTGCACCTGCTCGTATGGAAGAGGGATTACCAATTGGATATTTTTATGGATATAAAACGAATGGATTATTCCAGACTGATGCTGATGTTGATGCACATCCATCACAAATTGCACTTGGATCAGAAGCTTCCCCTGGAGACATAAGGTTTGTAGATGTAAACGGTGATGGAGTAATTAATTCAGATGACAAAACTTATATTGGTGATCCAATCCCTGATTTAATCATGGGATTGAATCTTACTGGTCGTTATAAGGATTTTGATTTCACAGCATATTTTTATGCAAGTGTTGGTAATGATATTGTTAGAAATTATGAACGAGCTCAACCTGATGTTAACCGATTAAGCACAGTGCTTGACCGATGGACAGGTCCAGGAACAAGTAATTATGTTCCGAGAGTTACCTGGGATGCAACAGCAAATACTGTTTTTTCAGAATATTATGTTGAGGATGGTTCTTTCATAAGACTTCAAAGACTTTCTTTAGGCTATAGAATTCCACAGAATTTAACCCAGAGAATAAAGATAAATGAGTTTAGATTCTTTGTTGCTGTTAACAACTTGTTTACTCTGACTAAATATACAGGATTTGACCCTAGTGCATCAAACGGACAACCAATTGGATCTGGTTTCGACTCAGGTTTTTATCCTGCAGCAAGAACATATTGGTTTGGATTTAGCATTAACATATAATAATTGAGATATGAAAAAAATAATATTAAATAAAGGAATTGTAATCACCGCTCTCATTATGCTTGTGTTTACATATTCATGTAGTGATAAATTTGTAACAATATCTCCTGAATACTCCATAGATTCTGAGAATTACTTTAATTCTGAAACAGATTATTATAATGCACTCATTGCCTCTTATGATTTATTACAATCTAGTTATGCAAATGTTATTGTTGGTGAAATTGCATCTAATAATACATTATGTGGTGGCGAAAGTCCAACAGATGTAATTGGTTGGCAGCAGATTGATGACATGATTCATACACCAACTAATAGTAATCTTGGTGATATCTGGAACTGGATGTTTGCTGGAGCACAGCGCACAAACTATTTCATGGAGTTTAAAGATAAGACCGAATTTGATGGTAAAGAAATTATGGTAGGTGAAGTTCGTTTTTTGAGAGCTTATTATTATTTTGAGTTGATTAAATGGTTTGGTCCAATTCCAATGAAAGTTGATTCTAGGTTTAAGCTTGGTGAAGAGAAAACAATACCACGTTCTCCTGTAAGCGATGTTTACGCTCAAATTGAAGCTGATTTAATATATGCTGAAAGTGTACTTCCAGTTGTTGCTTCACAAACAGGTAGAGCCACCAAAGGTGCTGCTCAAGCATTACTAGGAAAAGCCTACTTATTTCAGGAGAAATTTGCGGAATCAGCTGACGTACTTGAAAATGTAATATCAACGGGTCCTTATTTCCTTGTTGATGATTATAATTCAATTTTTGAAGATGAAGGTGAAAATGGACCAGGATCTCTTTTCGAAGTGCAATACACTGACAAAGAGGGAGCTGGTTTTGGTTGTCTACAATGTAGTGAAGGTAACGTAGCTGTTGGTTTTAGCGGTGTTCGTAGTTATAACGGACCGTTATTTACATCTGGATTTAGTTTTAATGTTCCCGTTCAGGAAGCTGTAGATGCATTTGAGAATGGTGATCGTCGTAAACCTGTAACAATTCTTGATATTGTTGCCTGGGCAGATTCAACTAATGCAGAATATTCAACCGGTAACGAGCATACAGGATATTTTAACAGAAAGTATATCCCTCGTAAGAGAAGCGAAGGTGCTCAAAATGACCTAAACTTAACAAACCCTAATAATTATAGAGCAATTCGTTTTTCAGATGTTCTACTTATGGCTGCTGAAGCAAATAACAGAGGAGGACTCTCCGATGCTAAAGCACAGGATTATTTGAATATAGTACGACGTAGAGCTTTTGGTGATAATAATCACGATATCAACTATTCCGGAGCTGCATTAACCGATGCTATTTATAAGGAACGTAGAGTTGAGCTAATGGGTGAAGGTCACCACTTCTTTGATCTTGTAAGAACAGGTAGAGCTGCTCAAAGCATTGAAGGTTTTACTGTAGGTAAGAATGAGATTTTCCCACTACCAATTGAGGAAATAGAGTTTTCAGAAGGTAATTGGACACAAAATCCAAACTATTAATCTTAAATCTAGAAAGATGAATCAAATGAAAAATATATTATTATTATCTATCCTTCTGGTTTTTGCATTTTCATGCAAGAAAGAGGTTGATAATTTGAAGGAGCTAGATAAAGTAACAGCTCCAACAAATCTTGATGCAATGATTGATATCACTCAGGATAATACTGGAGTGGTTACAATAATCCCAAATGCTGAAGGTGTAACATCTTATAGTGTTACTTTTGGTGATGTTCCAGCTGAAGAACCTACGGAATATGGACTTAATGAAGAAATTGTTCATACATATGCTGAAGGTGACTATAACATAGGAATTTCTGCAATCGGTCTAACTGGCTTATCAACATCTATTACAAAGGGTCTAAGCGTTACTTTTAAAGGCCCTGAAGATCTTGTTGTTACAATTGCGCATGATCCAGCAAATCCGGCTTTAATAACTGTTAGTGCAACAGCTCTTTATGCAACTGTTATGGATATTTATTTTGGAGATGTTCAAAATGAAGAACCTGTACATGCATTACCTGAAGAGGTAGTATCACATACTTACTCTGCACCTGGTGATTATACAGTAAGAGTAGTTGCGAAGAGTGGTGGTGAAGATACAATAGAACATAGTGAAGTTGTAACCATAGAGGCAGCTTCAGATCCTGTTTATCTGCCTATTACATTTGAATCAACAACAGTTAACTATGCATTTACTGACTTTGGTAATATGACCTCAACTGTTATTGATAATCCAGATGCCAGCGGCATTAATACAAGTTCAAAAGTTGCACAATCAGTTAAAGCTTCTGGAGCAGAAACATGGGCAGGAAGCTTGTTAACACTTGGTAGTGCAATAGACTTTTCAGTAAATAAACTATTTAAGATAAAAGTATGGTCACCAAAAACTGGTGCTGTTGTTAAGCTGAAAGTTGAGAATATAGACGATCCGGATTTATCCTATGAAGTAGATATGTCAACTACTGTTAGTAACGAATGGGAAGAATTGAAATTTGATTTTTCAGCAATCGATTTAAATAATACTTACCAAAAGGTAGTTATATTCTTTGATTTCGGAAATGTTGGCGATGATGCAATTTATTACTTCGATGATGTTAAATTATCAAGTACTGTTCCGGGAACAGGCGTAGTTGGAACATGGAAGATGAAACCTGAAGCAGGTTCATTTGGAGTTGGTCCTGAACTAGGAGATATGTCATGGTGGTCAATTGATGAAGCTGGTGTAACAGACAGAGCTTGTTTCTTCGATGACTCATATGTATTTGGAGCTGACGGATCATTTAGCAATGTATTAGGAGCTGAAAGTTGGGTTGAAGATTGGCAAGGTGGTACCAATGCATGTGGAGTGCCAGTTGCACCTCATGATGGATCCGGCGCTGCAACTTATAGTTATGATGATGCAGCGGGTACAGTTACCTTGAATGGAATTGGAGCTTATTTGGGAATACCCAAAGCTATCAATGATGGAGAATTAACTACTCCAGACGATGCCCCAGAAGCTATCACATATCAGATTGAATTATCAGATGATGATAATCAAATGACATTGGATATATATATTGGCACTGGTTGGTGGAGATTTATTATGGTAAAAGAGGGTGGATCAACTGGTTCTCCTTTGGATGGATCATGGCAAATGGCCCCTGAAGCCTTATCATTAGGTGTTGGTCCCGAATTGGGGGATATGTCATGGTGGGCAATAGATGATGCAGGAGTTATTGAAAGAGCTTGCTTTTATGATGACTCATATGTATTTGGAGCTGATGGCTCATTTTCAAATGTACTAGGTGCTGATACATGGGTAGAAGATTGGCAAGGTGGTACTAATTCTTGTGGAGAACTTGTTGCTCCTCATGATGGAACTGTTGCAGCAACATACGCTTATGATGAATCTGCTGGTACTGTAACCTTATTTGGTGTTGGAGCATTCCTTGGAATACCTAAGCCATTTAATGGTGGTGAACTAACAACGCCTGACGATGCACCTGCCTCTATTACATATGATATAGAGTTATCCGATAACAACACTGTAATGACAGTGGATATAAATATCGGAAGCGGATGGTGGAGATATAAGCTTGTAAAAAATTAAAAATCAATATACGATGAAAAGAATAAGTCAATATATGATAATAGTCTTGAGCGGACTGTTCTTAATTATTAGCAGCTGCGACAAGCAATATGAATTAGGTGAACTTACAACTCCTACCAATGTGACAGTGAGTCATGAGGTAGTTGGAGTTGATAATGAAAACCCTAACGGTGATGGAAGTGGTCTGGTAGAATTTACAGCCACTGCAGATAATGCCATAACATATAGTTTTGATTTTGGTGATGGTAATGATATTGAAGTTGCTGCTGGTGGTAAGATAGTTCACCGTTATTCAATACCTGGATTAGTTACATATGATGTAGTTGTTTCGGCAGTTGGAACTGGTGGTATTACATCAAGTAAAAGTGATCAGGTTGAAGTACTTAGTTCATTTAGCGATCCTGAAGCACTGGAGTTTTTAACTGGTGGTGATTCTAAATCCTGGTATTGGGCATCTGATTTGATTGGTCACGCTGGAATGGGTCCTGTTTATGATGATTATGGTGCGCTTGATTATACCTGGCCAAACTGGTGGCAGATTGGTGCATGGGATGCGGATAAAGCATGTATGTATGCTGCTGAATTTGTATTTACAAAAACAGGCAATGGTTTTACATATGAACAAATTAGTGGCCCGGCATTTATTCCTGGTACTTATGCAGGTACAATTGGTGTTGAAGGCGATGTTTGTCATGGTGAAGATGTTGCACCAGCACTATACGGTGTTAAAAATGCCACATTCGCACCATCTTCAACAAAGGCATCAATTGATGGTGGTTATAGAGGAACTTCATTTAAAATATCCGGTGGTGGTTTTATGTGCTGGTGGGTAGGAGCTAGTGAGTATGATATTATTGAAATCTCTGATAATATTCTAAAGGTTAGAATTGAGGAAGGCGAAGCTGCTGCATGGTATCACACTTTCACAAGTGTTAAGCCTGTGCAAAAGTAAAGTATAGAGTATTCCACATATCCATAATGTAAGTTGTGGATATGTGGAAGTATCAGTAAATCAGTGATAAAAAATAATTAACAGTGTTTTTGATGTGCTTTGTAATTAGTGGTGATGTGTTTTTGATGTGATGAATTACTATTGTTTGAGGAGCTATTATTATTTCTTTGTATATAATTTACAATACAATTAGAAACATTTGTCAAAAGTGCTTTTTTGTTTCAAAAAGTAAAGAGGGTTAATTTAATGATAAATCTAAAAAATAATACAGTCTTGAAATCAAGTACAATAGTCAGATTATTAATAGCAGTTCTGTTTTTCTCTTCGGTAGTAAATTTTGTTGGTTGTGACAAAAAAGAAGATACACCAGATTTTAAAGCTGAGTTCAGTTTTGAATACTTGGATGACAATAATGTAAAATTTGAGAACCAATCAACAGGGGAATATTATTGGATTATTTGGGATTTTGGTAATGGAACAGGAGATACTACTGATAATAAGAACAAAACTTACAATGTTTATTATCCACAGGCATCTGATTACAACGTAACTCTAAAACTTACAAATTATACAGGGCAAAAAACAGAGGTTTCAAAAGAGGTTAATATATCAACCAATGATGCTTCAATTACACTATCCTTCACATCTGAAGTAGATAATGATGATCCGAATATCGTACATCTAACCAATACAACTCAAGGAGAATATCAGTCATTTAAGTGGCTTTATAGAGATTCAGAGTTTGAAAATGAAATGCAGCATACTGCTTATTTTCCATTGGCAGGGATTCACGATATTGAATTGTTAGTTACTAAAGACGGACAAGAATTGTCACTTAAACAGTCGGTTAACATTTCACAGGATGATCCAAACTATAATCAGGATCTAATATGGTCCGATGAGTTTAACTATACAGGTTTACCTGATCCTACATTCTGGAATATGGAAACCGGTGGCGGTGGATGGGGTAATAATGAACTTCAGTATTACACCGATCGCGAAGACAATGCAAAAGTGGAAAATGGAGTACTTACCATTACGGCTAGAGAAGAATCCTTCGGAGGCCGTGACTATACTTCAGCTCGTATTACAACTCAAAATAAATTTGATTTTCAATATGGTAAAATTGAAGCAAGAATAAAACTTCCATATGGAAAAGGCCTATGGCCTGCATTTTGGATGTTAGGTGCTAATTTTAGTACAACAGGATGGCCAGCCTGTGGCGAGATTGATATAATGGAACTAGTGGGTGGTGGTACCAATGATAAAACTTGTCACTCAACTTTGCATTGGCAGGGTAGTGGTCATGAGAGTTATGGACAAAGTTATGTACTAACCTCGGGTATTTTTGCCGATGATTTTCATGTTTTCACAGTTGAATGGGATGATCAAAAAATAACATCTTATGTTGATGGTATTCAGTATTTTGTAATGGATATAACAGCAAGTTTTTTAAGTGAATTTCACAATGATTTCTTTATTATAATGAATGTTGCTGTTGGTGGAGCATGGCCAGGTTGGCCAAATGATTCTACTGTATTTCCTCAAACTATGCAGGTTGATTATGTACGTGTTTATCAATACTCTAAATAATTTGATTTAAAATGAAAATTGGTTATAAACATATAATAGGTTCTATATTAATAATGGGAAGTTTAGCTTTCTTAAGCAGTTGTTGTGGTGATGTGAAACCCTCAGGCAATTCTGATTATGAACTTGTTTGGAGTGATGAATTCAATTATAACGATTTGCCTGATCCAAATATGTGGATATATGACACGGAAGGAAATAATGCCGGTTGGGGAAATAATGAAGCACAGTACTATACCGAAGCCATTAAAAAGAACGCACGGGTTGAGAATGGTAAACTTCATATCACAGCAATAAGAGAAGAAATTGAAGGTAAAGAGTTTTCATCGGCAAGATTAATGTCCAAAGCTGATTGGAAATATGGTAAAATAGAAGTAAATGCCAAATTACCTGATGCAAGAGGAACCTGGTCTGCAATTTGGGCAATGCCTGGTGGTTGGACATTTAAGGATGGTAACTGGCCTGATGTAGGTGAAATTGATATAATGGAACATGTTGGTCATGATCTTGGAATTATTCACGCATCGGCACATTCCAAGGATTATCAATGGCAGAAACAAACTCAAAAAACAGCTACCATTTTTGTACCGGATGTTAATACGGAATTTCACTCTTATATTATGGAATGGTCACCTGAAGTAATGAGAACATATGTTGATGATAGCTTATATTTTGAATATAGAAATGAAAGACTTGGAGATTCAAAATGGCCTTATGATAAACCATTTTATCTGATATTAAATGTTGCTGTGGGTGGTGCCTGGGGTAGCATGAATGGAATTGATAGTACTGCTTTTCCACAAACCATGGAAGTTGATTATGTAAGAGTCTATCAAAAAAATCCTTAATTGAATTAAGTTGAAAAATAAAAGCGGACATATTGTACTTATCTCATTAATTGTTGCCCTAGGTGGCTTCTTAATGGGATTTGATGCGTCAGTGATCTCAGGTGTTGTTAAATTTATTGAACCCGAATTCAATTTATCAAAAATAGAATTGGGTTGGGCAGTTAGTTCCTTAACATTAACAGCTACTTTGGCAATGATGATTGCCGGACCACTTAGTGATAGATGGGGGAGAAAACGGGTATTATCTATGGCCGCTGTTCTTTATGCATTATCAGCAATACTATCGGCAATTGCTCCAACATTTGTGTTCCTTGTAATTGCCAGAATGTTAGGTGGTTTTGGAGTGGGTGCATCCCTAATTATTGCACCTATGTATATTGCAGAAATAGCACCACCAAAATCCAGAGGACGCATGGTTTCGTTTAACCAATTAAATATTGTAATTGGTATATCAGCTGCATTTTTCACAAATTATTTAATATTAAAATATAGTCAATCGGGAGCTGATTGGACAAAGGCAATTGGACTAGATACTTATAACTGGCGATATATGTTGGGACTGGAAGCAGTTCCCGCAATATTGTATTTTGTGGCTTTATTTGTAGTGCCAAGAAGTCCTAGATGGCTTATAATGAAAGGTAAAGACCAAGAGGCTTTTGCCATAATGAAAAAGGCCAATGGAGAGCAAGTAGCTGCTTTGGAAATAAAAGCAGTAAAACAGTCTCTAGAATCTGATACTAATAAGGAAAAAGTTAAATTAAAGGAGATATTCAGTCCGGTTTTAAGAACAGTATTGACAATTGGAATTGTTCTTGCCGCACTTCAACAACTTACGGGTATCAACTCTGTCTTTTTTTATGCTCCAATGATTTTTGAGCAAACGGGTTTAGGTGTTGATGCTTCATTTTCACAAGCCATTTATGTTGGGTTAACAAATCTTGTTTTTACAATCATAGCCATGGCTCTAATTGATAGAATAGGTAGAAAACCTCTTTTGATATTTGGAGTAAGTGGAATTGTTATATCAATGTTTGTTCTGGCTTATGGGTTTAATGCTGCTACATTTTCAGTTTCAGATGAGACCATAGAAGTAATGTCTTCTAAAATCGATGATAGTAGGTTTGAGTCAATCAAAAATATTGAATACTTAAGTGATGTTGAATTTAAATCAGCTTTAAGTGCAACACTTGGCGAAAGCGATGCTTTAAAATATGAATCAGAAATAATGTCAAATTCGATTCAGCTAAACTCAATGTTGATTTTAATTGCAATTATTGCTTTTGTGGCTTCATTTGCAATTTCCATCGGACCGGTTATGTGGGTGATGTTTTCAGAACTATTTCCCAACAGGGTTAGAGCAATTGCCATATCCTTTGTAGGGTTTATTAACTCAGTTGTAAGCTTCATGGTACAGTTGGTTTTCCCATGGGAATTGGCAAACATAGGCACATCTGCTACTTTTTTGATTTACGGATCTTTTGCTGCCAT
>CALCGQ010000405.1 GCA_937901015.1 uncultured Bacteroidota bacterium
GGGAAGTTCATCCTGTAATTTTAATTGTGTTGATCCTCAAGGACCCATAATAACAGATACGCGTGTCTTAGAATCCTTTGATGGAATTCACATTGAAATACCTGCAAACGCTAAACTAATTGTAGGTGGAGAGCCAGGTATAGCAATTACTGCTCCAGAATCATACGTTAGGGCTATTACAACAAATATCAGGCGAGGTGTATTACAGATTGTTGGAGATGTTTGTAAGGCTGATGCTAGAGATATAGTTATTGAAATAACTGTACCATCACTTGACGAGATAAAGATTTCTGGTAGTGCTAGTGTTTTTTCTGATACTCCAGTAAAATCTGATGACCTGGAACTGAATATTAGTGGATCTGGTAGTATCTCACTTAGCGTATTTACAAATAGTATTGATGCTGAGATAAATGGCTCTGGTAGTATATTGCTTAATGGTACATGTCAAGACCTGGATTTGGGAATAAATGGATCAGGGGGGTTCAAAGGCCTTGGATTAAATTCATTTAAAGCCATTGTGAAAATCAACGGTTCAGGTAATGCCAGTGTTGTGGCGCACAATAAGTTACATGCCAAAGTAAATGGTAGCGGCGATATTGGTTATTCTGGTGATCCTGAGGTAAATATCTCCATTTCAGGAAGTGGAAAGGTCAATAAAATAAATTAAGTTATTTGGAATACATATAATATTAGTTGTGTATCATTGCATATCTAATTAATATCTTCAATTATTTAATAAATTCAATGAGACTTATTTCCACTATTTTATTTATTTTTCTAATAAACTTCTCAATCTTTGGCCAAGTTGGTGAACTAATTTGGGAAGATAACTTTAATGAAGGTCAATTAGATTTAACAAAATGGACGTACGAAACAGGTACTGGTATTAACGGTGATTGGGGCACCGGACAGCTTGATAGAGCTACTGATAGAATCGAAAACGTAAAGTTCCAAGATGGTATAGCTGGTTCAGAAGATGGATGTCTAGTCATAACAACAAGAAAAGAATTTTATATCGACAGACAATACACTAGTGGTAGAATTAATACTGCAGGTAAAGCTTCCTGGGGACCTGGTCACAGAATTATTACCAGAGCTTTGCCAAGAGATGTGAAATACAAGGGACAGGGATTTGCATTTTGGATGATGCCGGATGAAATTCCCGATGGCTGGGATTATATAATGTGGCCTCAAGGAGGAGAAATAGATATTATGGAATATGTTGGTTCAATTCCTTATCATAACCTAGGAAGTGTTCACTATGCATGGTTCTGGGAAAATAATCAATGGCAAGAATGGAATCATGGTCATCAAGGGGCCTACTATAGTTATCAATACGAGGAAGTTCCAAACCCTTCAGAGCCAGGCTATGGTGGTTATCCGCCTTCTCCAGATGATCCATATGCGGGAAGTACTGAATTTCATAATTATGGTATTGACTGGTTCTTTGACAGAATTGAGTTCTTTGTGGATAGTACGGTATATCATATTCATTATCTGAATGATGGAGGAGCTTTTCAACAAGATGGACAAGATGGTTTCTCAATTTCAAATTCAACGGGTAAACGAGTGGCTACATCTGAGTATTCAAATCATTTCTCAGAATGGTATCCATATGAGCATAAGATGTTTGCCATACTAAGCGCAGGTGTTGGTGGTGGTCCCTACACATATGGTGGAGCAATTGTACCTGAAGCAGAATTTCCTTGTTCTGTATTTATTGATTGGGTAAAGGTTTACGAGTTGGATATAAATGGTCAGTTTGATGAAGATGTTGAGAATTTCAAGTTCGATATATATCCGAATCCAGCTACAGACATATTAAATATTCAAATTGATAATCCTGAAAACTACACCTTAAAAATCATCAATATATCGGGAATAACTTTAATTAACAGTTCATTAGCTAAGACGCAAGATGTTGACGTTTCTAATCTTAAAGTAGGAACATATTTGGTATTAGTTAGTAATGGAAGATTTACAATGTCAAAGAAATTAAATTTACAATAAAACAAACTTATGTAAACATTGCTTATTATCAAGATTGAATAGTTTGTAACTTTTAGTCAATTAAATCATCAAAGGGTAATAAAAGTATTTCTTTACCGTTAAAAAGAATAAATAAATAATAATTATAAGTGAAAAAAGTATCCACACTTCTCATAGGTTTCCTCTTAATAATTTCTAATCTTGGAATAGCACAGATTGGTGGTAATACAGGGTATCAATTTCTTGAACAACCTGTATCAGCTAGAATATCCGCGTTAGGAGGAAATGTTGCATCCATAGATGACAATGATGTAAACATAGGCTTTGTTAATCCTTCTATGATTAACTCAGGGATGGATAACAGTATGGCCCTTAATTATATTAACTTCTTTACAGGCACCAATTACAGTAGTATTCAGTACGCAAATACATTCAAGAAGGCTGGTAGCTTTATGGGAACTTTGCAGTATATGGATTATGGCAAGATTGATTATGCAGATGAAAATGGAAATCTTGCAGGAACTTTTGGAGCTTATGATATGGCCGTTACAATTGGTTGGGGTCGTCAACTTGATTCATCCTTTTCTGTTGGAGCAGCAGCAAAGCTAATATATTCATCTTACGAATCTTATAATTCATTTGGTATGGCTGTGGATGTTGCAGGAACATACCAAACAAAATCAGGGATAACAATGTCGTTGGTTGCCAGAAATCTAGGAATGCAACTTTCTACCTATCATCCTGGTGCTGAAAGAGACCCCCTGCCCTTTGACTTACAATATGCTATCTCAAAACGTCTGGATCATGTGCCAATTAGGTTTTCAGTAGTTTATGATCATATAGAAAAGTGGGATTTAACATACGATGATCCTAGTAATCCATCTGGAGGTTTTGACCCGATCACAGGTGAACCTAAATACAAAACTGGATTTACAAAGTTTGGTGATCAATTTATGCGACATATTATTGTTGGTGCTGAATTGTACATTGGTAAAAACCTGATTCTTAGAGGTGGCTACAACTATCGTAGACGTCAGGAAATGAAAATTGAGGACCGTATGGCTATGGTTGGCTTTAGTTGGGGATTTGGAGTTCGTATTTATAAATTTAGAATCAACTATTCTCGAGTTACTTATAGCCTTGCAGGCTCACCTAACTATTTCACCATTGCATTTGATCTAGATTCATTCATGAAGAAATAGAGGAATAACTCTAATATTACCATCAAACACTTTCATAAACAAGATTAATAAATCATCTTATAACTTTGCTTGATTACTTGGCAATTAATAAATATTCATTATTTTAGTTGCATTAAATCACAAAAACTAGTTTATGAAAAAGGTAGCATTGTTAATTTCGGTTTTGTTTATGTTTAATATGGTTTTCTCACAGGATTATCTGGCTCGTGCCAGAAAAGACAAAGAGTGGGGATGTATTAAAACAGACGGTTCATGGGTAATTAATCCTCAATTTGAAAATATAAATGACTTTAGTGAAGGGTTGGCCGCTGTTCGTAAAGGTGGAGAATGGGGGTTTATAGATCCATCCGGATCATTTGCTATTAATCCTCAATTTGGAGATGCTAAAGATTTTAGCGAAGGTTTGGCTGCCATCAAAAAAGAAAAAGAATGGGGTTTTGTTGATAATAAGGGCTCATTTATAATAAATCCACAGTTTGATAAAGCTGAGTCATTTGTAAATGGATTAGCCGCAGTTATGTCAGGTGGTGAGTGGGGGTTTGTTGATAATAAAGGACAATTTGTTATTAATCCACAGTTTGATAAAGTAAGAGAATTTTCAGAAGATTTGTCTTGTGTTTTGAAGAATAAACAATGGGGATTTATTGACACAAAAGGAAATTGGATTATTAATCCACAATTTGATGATGCTGAGAGTTTTGACGATGGCTTAGCTCGTGTTAAAAAAGGTAGTGAATGGGGAGTTATTGATAAAAAAGGAACGTATGTTATTAATCCGCAATTTGGGAAAATACTTTTGTTTGAAAATGATTTGGCAGCTGTAAAAAAGGATAAAGAATGGGGTTTCGTTGATAAGAGTGGAAATTATGTAATTAATCCACAATTTACCAATGCTCGTTCATTTAAGGAAGGCCTTGCAGCGGTTAAGAAAGGTAAGGAATGGGGATTTATTAATAGCAAAGGCAAATATTTTATTAACCCTCAATTTTTAGATTGTGAGGACTTTAATAATGGCCTTTCAGCTGTTAAAAAAGGCAAAGAATGGGGTTATGTTGATGGAAAAGGAACATGGATTATTAATCCCCAATATGAAAAAGTTCGTAATTTTAAGCATGGGAAAGCTATGGTTAGAAAAGCTGGAGAGTGGGGATGGATTGATGATACAGGCAAATACATTATCAACCCTCAGTTCCCAAATGCTTATCCATTTGTGAGAGTGGATTAAACCAAATAGTTGTCGGAGTTACCAGGTTGTCATGGTAATTGGTGTATGATAGTTTACGTGTGAGTTTATTTTAGTGCTGACAACCTAATTAAATTGATTATCTAACTCTGTACATATCTAATAGATGTTTTTAAAGAAACTTACCCTTAGTGGTTTTAAGAATTATGATGAAGCTGAACTAAACTTCAGTGATAAAATCAACTGTTTTGTGGGGAATAATGGTGCAGGTAAGACAAATGTTCTTGATGCCATCTATTATTTATCATTTTGCAAAAGCTACTTTAATTCCATTGATTCTCAGAATATTAATCATGATGGTGAATTCTTTGCAGTCCATGGAATTTATAATAATCAGGAAAATAGTGCTGATAAAGTAAGTTGCATTCAGAAAAGAAATCACAAAAAAGTATTTAAACTAAATTCTAAGGTTTATGGTAGATTAGCTGATCATATTGGTACCATTCCTTTGGTAATGATATCACCATATGATAGAGACTTAATCAACGATGGCAGTGAATTACGGAGGAAATATATCGATGGAGTAATTTCGCAGTTTGATAAGGTCTATCTTAATGAGTTATTGAACTATAATAAAACTCTTCAGCATAGAAATTCACTATTAAAGCAAATGTTTGATTCTGGCAATGGTGATCAAACTACGCTTGAGATTCTTGATGAGAAGCTGGTTTTACATGGACGTATTATATATGATAAAAGAAAGACATTTCTTGAGGATTTCAATCCATTATTTGAGGAATTATATGGAATACTTGTAGGTGCAAAGGAAACGGTTAGAATAACCTATGAGTCTCAATTAAATGATAATGATTTTCATGATATACTAAAGGAATCATATAATAGAGATAGAGTTTTAAGATATACATCATCTGGAATACATAAGGATGATCTTACATTTACCATCAATGATTACCCTGTGAAAAAATTTGGTTCCCAAGGTCAGCAAAAATCCTTTGTTATTGCAATTAAGCTTGCTCAATTTGAATTCACAAGGAGAATTAAAAATTTTAAACCCATCCTGCTATTCGATGATATTTTTGATAAACTGGATGACAGTAGAGTGATGCAAATAATTCAACTGGTAAGCGAAAATAATTTCGGGCAAGTTTTTATTACTGATACTCAGCGACATAGAATTGAGAAAATATTCAAGATTGTATCCATTGATCATAAGATATTTACGGTTGTAGAGGGCAGTATTGATAGTAACATTAGTGTTTAGTTTGTAATAAATTCACAATCATTAAATTTATAAGACAATATTTTGGCCAATAACGACAAAAAGTTAAGTGAAGTACTTGAGCAGCTATTTAAAGCCTATGGCTGGACTGAAAAAATGGATGGAGTTCGAGTAACTAATTCATGGGGTAAAGTAGCAGGAAGTATTATAGCCAATCACACAACTAAGCTCTATGTCAATAGAGGTGTTTTATTTGTTACCGTAGACTCATCGGCACTTGCCCATGAATTGTATATGGATAGAACTGAGCTTGTTAAAAAGCTTAATAAAGAAATAGGAAAAAAAGTAATTAATGAAATTGTAATTAAATAGAATATGTTAGACAAACTAAATACAACTACTGATTATCTTAAGAACATTGGTTTTAAAGATGCGCACATTGGTATAATACTGGGAACAGGACTAGGCGGCTTGGTTAATCACCTTGATATTGAATATTCCATTGAATACAAAGATATTCCGCATTTTCCAGAGGCAACAGTCGAATCACATTCAGGTAGTTTGATTTATGGAAAACTTGAAGGAAAACAAGTAATAGTAATGAGTGGCCGTTTTCATTATTATGAAGGATACTCAATGGAAGAGGTTACATTTCCCATTCGGGTGATGAAAATGTTAGGCGTGAGAACCCTATTGGTATCCAATGCTGCTGGTGGTATCAATCCTGATTATAAACCTGCATCGTTAATGATACTCGATGATCATATCAATATGATTCCAGCTAACCCACTTGTTGGTAAGAATTATAGTAAACTCGGACCTAGATTTGTTGACATGAGTGAGCCATATGATGGAAAGCTAATAAAGAAAATGGAAGACATTGCCATGAGATTAAACATTCATGTAAATAAGGGAGTTTATGTATCATGGATTGGCCCAAGTCTTGAAACCAGGGCAGAATATAGGTTTATTAAGATTATGGGAGCAGATGTTGTTGGTATGTCAACAGTTCCTGAGGTTATTGTTGCTAATCATATGGGAATTAAAGTTGCTGCTATTTCAGTGGTCACCGACCTTTGTGATCCTGACAATCTGGTACCAGTTAAAATTGAAGATCTGCTAAATAATGCTGCGATTGCAGAAAAGGATTTGATAGTTTTATTCAGTGAATTAGTAAAGGAATTATAGCTAGGCAGGCCTAGTATATATGATTTATAAATAAATTGTATTTTTACTTTTTCCAAAACCACTTCAATATGATAACGAGTATTAAGTATACTTTTCCATCAATTCTAAAAAACTCTGCAACTAAATTTACATCTCGACCTGCATTTGCCTTCGTTGGTGAAAAACCAATAACTTATGGTGAAGCTTATAAACATGTCTTGGCTACAATTGCCATGCTAGAGAAGTTGGATGTTGTTCCAGGTGATAAGGTTGGACTATTAAGTTCTAATATGCCCAACTGGGGAATAACCTACTTTGCAATAACATCAATGGGTGCAGTTGTTGTTCCTATGCTGCCTGATTTCAGTTCATTGGAGGTAAGTAATGTAATTGACCATAGTGAAATGAAGACATTGTTTATCACTAAAACACTATTGAAAAAGGTTGGTGATAACAGTAGTAATTATATTAATAACATAATTGACATTGAAAACTTTAGCTTAATCAAAGGTGATAATGCTAATTGGAATGCAGATGATACTTCAAGCATAAATCATAGTGTTAATGAGGATGATCTTGCTTCAATTATATATACATCGGGTACAACTGGAAAATCTAAAGGTGTGATGTTATCACATAGAAACATCTGTTTTACAGCTGATAAAAGCCGCACAGTGCAGCCAGTTGGAGATCAAGACCGATTTTTATCAGTACTTCCGCTTTCTCATACATATGAAAATACCCTCGGACTAATACTTCCAATGCTTGGTGGTGCTTGCATATATTATCTTAAAAAAGCTCCAACTCCTGCAGTATTACTGCCAGCTCTTAAATTAGTACGTCCAACGATAATGCTGACAGTGCCATTAATTATCGAAAAGATTTATAGAAGTAAGGTACTTCCTGCTTTTAATGATAAAGCTGTAACCAGATTATTGTATAAAGTACCAATCCTCAGGAGGAAGTTTAACAGACTTGCTGGTAAGAAACTCATTAGAACCTTTGGGGGTGAATTAAAGTTTTTCGGAATTGGTGGAGCGAAACTCAATAAAGAAGTTGAGAAATTCCTAATTGAATCCAAGTTTCCCTATGCCATCGGATATGGATTAACTGAAACAGCTCCCCTACTTGCAGGTGTTGCGCCATTTGAAACACGATTACAATCAACGGGTCCTGCATTGGAAGGTGTTACTCTAAAGATTAATAATCCGGCAAAATATACTGGTGAAGGTGAGATTTTCGCAAAAGGTCCCAATGTAATGTTGGGATACTATAAAGAGCCGGCTTTAACTAAAGAAGTAATCACCGAAGATGGATGGTTTAAAACAGGAGACTTGGGATTATTTGATGATAATGGCTTCCTATACATCCGAGGTAGAAGTAAAAATGTAATTATTGGAGCAAGCGGAGAGAATATATTTCCCGAAGATATTGAATCTGTGATTAATAACTTTAAGCATGTTGCTGAATCTCTGGTTATTCAACAAAAGGGTAAGTTGGTTGCTCTGGTGCATTTTAATAGAGAAGAAATAGAACAGCAATATCATCATATGAAAGATGAAGTATCACACTTTGTTGATCAAAAATGTGATGAATTGAAAAGTGAGCTTAGAGATTATGTAAATGAAAAAGTAAATAAATTCTCTAAAATCCAATTGGTTGAAACCATGCAAGAGGAATTTCAAAAAACTGCGACAAAAAAAATTAAGCGCTTTATTTACGCTTAATTTTTATTTGATCGGAAACAAATTAGGAATATTCCTAAAGTAAGTTTTCTATATCAGTTGCAACTTCCGGATTGCTTGGACGTTTTGCATTTGTATCCACAACCTTACCATCTTTACCGATTAGTATATATCTTGGAATATATTTAACATCAAAAAGATCGTTATATCCTTGATATACTTTTGCACTAGTTAAATAGTTATCACCTTTAATACCAAGTTGCTCAACACCAGATCTCCAAGCAGACTCATTGCGGTCTGATGAGATATAAATGAACACAACATCTTTTCCTTTAAATTTTTCTTTAAGTTTTGCTGAGTGTGGCATTTCATTTTTACATGGACGACACCAACTAGCCCAAAAATCAAGATAAACTACTTTACCTTCATATAAATCAAGGATGTCTTGGAATGAAGTCTCTGCATATGCAGCTTCCTGAAGATTTACCATACGTGAACCATAATCACCAGTTTCTTCTAATTGACTATATGCTACAGTTGAGAATAATACAGCTGTCGAAAAAATAATTGCTTTTAGGATATTCATATTTTAAAATTTTGATTGCAAAAATAAAATTGTTTTTTACTCTGTTATTAAATAACATTGAAAAAAATGTTAATTACTAGTATTTGGACGTACTTTATTAAGATACCTTACAGTAGTTATTGTTCAAATACAAACTGAACAATGTTTGCTCCCATTTTTAATGCATCCAAACGTTTTTCTTCAGTATCATTATGTACATCTCTGTCCTCCCAACCATCACCAAGGTCACATTCGTGGTCGTAAAAAACCACCAACCTACCTTCATAAATCATGCCAAATCCTTTAGGATCCTTATCATCATGTTCATGAATTTTAGGTAATCCATTATTGAAGTTGTACTTCTGATGATATATTGGATGGCTTTTAGATAGTTCCTCAAATTCAACACCAGGGAATACTTTCTTCATTTCTCTGCGTATAAATTCATCCAGTCCATAATTATCACTTATGTGAAGGAACCCTCCAGAACTAAGATATTTTCTAAGGTTTTCTGCTTCATCAGGACTTAGAATAATGTTTCCATGACCAGTGAGATGAACCATTGGGTAGCTGAACAGCTCAGGACTACCTATATTTAACGAAGGAACATCAGTACTGATATTTGTTCTTAAATTGGCATTACAAAACTTTACAAGGTTCGGTATGGAAGTTGGGTTGGAGTACCAGTCACCACCTCCGTTATACTTCAACACTGCAATTTTTACATCTTGCGCCTGTAGTGAGGATATTGTAGTAAATATTAGTAATAGTATCAGATTTCTCATTCGTTGTTGTAACTTGCTATTAAACGGTATGTTTAGTGTTATATTTTATTGCTATTAAATAAATTAATACTACATGCTTAACCTATAGGATAGTTTAATGAGAAATATATTAGTTGGATTAACATCAACAAGGTTTGAAACATGTTCATCAAAACTAAAATTTCCAGTGGGAGCACTTCCTGCTCTTCCTTGTGACCAAACTAGATATGCTGTTGATCCAGGTATATACTCCCATCTTAATACAAAATTCGACCTGAATTCGAAAACGCTAAAATCGGGATTCTCAAAAGAGAACGAAGTACCATCATCTTCATTGATAATATAGCTATCGTTCGGTTCATCATATAATACTTCACTTTCCAAATATACATAGTATTGGTCTCTTGTAATGGGATTTCCCGCATCCACTACATCTGCAAATCTCGAATAATTAGCTGAATACACAAACGGCTGACCCCAATATTGTAATGAAAGATCAGGAGTAATACTATAATTAATTCTAATATCCATGCTGGTTACATTCCTCTCAAGTGAGCCCACAATATATTTGTCACCGGATGTTTCTTCAATTGTAGTTACATATCTAACCCTATCGTAATTGTTTGATAATCTTGGACTAAGACTAATTTTTAATGCATTTGTAGGACGGTAGGTTATTCCGGCACTAATACTTCTATGTAATATGTCGCTATCTTTTCCTACTGTAAATGAACCTCTAACAGAAAACATAAATTTCTTTCGTGAATCAGAATTGATTGAAAGCCATGTTCTCCAACTTTCAGGAAATACCACAGAAGGTCCTCCTCTCAGTTCAGAACGTGCTACATCTTTCCAGTTTCTCATTACACCAGTATTAAGTCTCCAATAGTTTACAAACTGCATGTCAGTACTGAAGTTCATTCCAAGGTTTAAATATCTTCCTGAAAAGTCCCACCATGACCATTGGCTAAGATTGAAGTTCAAGTTTCTGAATACTGAGAATGGTTCCCAAATAAGGTATTTTAACCAAGTTGTTTGACTGATTGCATCTGATCGCTGCATAAAGCCCATATCATTAACGTCAATACCAGGTGATAACCACCACACTCTCTGACCATACCTCCAGTTACCTCCTCCAAGCTTCCCTGCTTCAAGGTTTCCACCACTGCCTGATAAAGATCTCAATGTTGAATCAACATGTCTGTGTGTCATATCAGGTCGTTGATAATATCTTTGGGGTGCTGTTTGAAGGTCAATTATTGCGGTTGAGTCGCCCTGTACCTTACTCATATGCATTTTACCAGAAAAGTAATAGTCTCTATCTTTCCAATATTGTGTAAAATCAATCCCTGCAGTATAGGCTGACTCTGGTAAAAATTTTAGGTGTTGATTATTAATAAACCTGTTTGTTGCAGTAACCATTCCTCCGATTAATGTATTACCATTATCAATCTCTTTTTGAAGGCGAACATTAAAGAAGTTAGTTATGGGTTCAACAGCTTCTTTTTTTCTGGAACCAAGGGAATCTATTGTAGCAAATTCCTTATTTGTTATGCTTTCCATTATACCAATGGACCAACCATTTCTGGTTTTACCAGATAATTTGAAAGCACCTATTATTCTTGTAAAATCAGGAGTGCTGGCATATTCATTTTCGTTCAAATCTGGATAATAGTGAGGACGGCGGCCAACTCTTCTTGAATAGAATAGGTTTGTCCGATTTCCACTTCCCATTAATGGAAAATTAAAAATATCACTACCTTCAACGAAAAATGGTCTCTTTTCCTGAAAAAAGGATTCGAAAGCACTTAGGTTAACTTCCGAAGGATCAGACTCTACTTGACCAAAATCTGGATTGATTGTAAAATTTAAGGTTAGATCATTGGTTACTGCTATTTTGCCATCTAATCCGGCATTATAACCAAACTTAGTTCCTGATTGAAATGGATCACCTTCAACTTTTGGGCTTGATTCGAGACTTCCCATTACTTAAGGTATAATCTCAATCTCTTTTTTTGGATTGATATTGTTAATACCTTCTAATGTTCCCCATAAACTTACCCATCCCGAAGCATCTTGAGGTATCATTTGCCAAACTGATAATTCTTGCTTTCTAAATAATCTTCTACTGACTTCTAAACCCCAAACATGATTGTCAACTTTTGCGAATCTCAGCTGTGTAAGTGGTATTCTCATTTCAGCAATCCATCCAATATCATCCTCACTTACCTTGGCATACCACACGGGATCCCATGACTTATCAGATTTTGTGTCGCTTGTATTTATAACATCTGCTTTGACTCCAGCTGCAGTTACGTAAAAATTGAATCCGGTTCTATCATCGTTATAGCTATCTATGCTAACTCCAACCCAATCACCTTCAAAACCATCCCGACGCGAAAGTCGTTTTTCAATTTTCTCAGGTTCAGTATCATATGCTCTAATGGCTACATAGATATTATTATCATCGAATAAAATTTTAAATTCCGTTGCTTGTGATGGATCGTTAAACTCATAGGGACTTTTTTGAGTGAAGTTTCCCTCCCATTTGGCAGCACTCCATGCAGAATCATTAAGAAAACCGTCAATAACCGGGGCATCTCCCAGTATTCTGGATGTTTCATATAATCTATTAACCACATTCCTATCCTGAGCGGTCAAGGAAACGGTTAATATGAGTACTATATATATTGTGAGAAATCTTGATAAATTCATCTCAAAAATAAAGCGGCAAAAGTACCATTTTTAGATATTTTTTCAAGATATTTTAGGAAACTTCTTTAACATTTTTAAATATTCATTACCAAGTAATTTATTAATTTTACATTTTTAATAATTGAGAGACATTATGGAAATTGTAAAAACCAAAATTCCAGACTTATATATCGTAAAACCTTCTGTTTACGAAGATCATAGAGGATATTTTTTTGAATCATATAACAAGGAAGCTTTTCTTAGAAATGGCATTGATCAGAACTTTGTTCAGGATAATGAATCCAAGTCTTCAAAAGGTGTGCTACGTGGATTACATTTTCAAAAGCCACCATTTGCTCAAGGAAAGCTTGTAAGAGTAATGCATGGTGCAGTGCTGGACGTCGCAGTTGACCTAAGAAGAAATTCGCCAACATATGGTGAATGGGCCTCTGTTGAACTTAATCATGAAAATAAATGGATGTATTGGATACCACCTGGATTTGCTCATGGATTTGTAACTTTGGAAGATAATACTGTATTCTTCTATAAGTGTACAAATGTTTACAACAAGGAATCTGAAGGTAACATACTTTGGAATGATCCGGAACTTAACATTGACTGGAAACTTGATAATCCAATACTGAGTGAAAAGGACCTAGTAGGACCTGTGCTTAAGGATTTTATTAGCCCTTTCTAGTTAATGTTTCAATTTATATATTCTATCAATCTAGATAGAAAGAGTTACTTATTACAATGTTACTTTTCAACAATTAATAATTATTGTTTCTATTTTTGCCGAATTACTAACTAAACTACTGAATGCATAAAGTCATAACTTACATACTACTTATAATTATAATAGGATTATTAATACTAGGATTAGATCGATTTGTAATACAAAAAGAGTCAAATTACCCGGTACCAATG
>CALCGQ010000406.1 GCA_937901015.1 uncultured Bacteroidota bacterium
CCTCTTGATGATAGGGTTAGTCACGCACCTAAACGAAAAGATATTCTCAGCAGTGATGAAAAAAGACTTGCATTAAGAAATGCATTGCGCTATTTCGATGTAGTACACCATCCTATTCTTGCTAAAGAATTTGCAGAGGAGTTAAAAGTTTACGGTAGAATCTATATGTATAGATTCCGTCCTGAATACATGGTATATGCTCGACCAATTGAAGACTATCCTGCGAAATGCGAACAAGCGGCTTCAATTATGCTAATGATTCAAAACAATCTTGATCCTGCTGTGGCACAACATCCCGAAGAACTCATAACCTATGGTGGCAATGGAGCTATTTTTCAAAATTGGGCGCAATACCTCATAACAATGAAGTATTTGTCTCAAATGACAGAGGAACAAACTCTGGCAATGTACTCAGGTCATCCAATGGGTTTATTTCCTTCACACAAAGATGCTCCGAGAGTTGTGGTAACAAATGGAATGGTTATCCCTAATTATTCATCACCCGATCATTGGGAAAAATTTAATGCACTTGGGGTTTCTCAATATGGTCAGATGACTGCCGGATCATACATGTATATTGGTCCACAAGGTATCGTACATGGAACAACTATTACAGTTATGAATGCTGCAAGAAAAGTTGCCCAGCAAGGTGAAGATCCATTTGCAGGGAAACTTTTTGTAACATCAGGATTAGGAGGCATGTCAGGTGCTCAGCCAAAAGCTGCGAATATCTCAGGCGTTGTTTCAGTTACAGCAGAGGTAAATCCAATGGCTTCGCATAAAAGACATGAACAAGGCTGGGTTGATGAAATATTAAGTGATATTAATGAATTGGCTGATCGTGTAAAGACTGCAAAAGCAAACAAAGAAGTTGTATCAATAGCCTATGATGGAAATATAGTAGAAGTTTGGGAAAAATTTGAAGAAGAGGATATTTTCATTGAACTTGGATCTGATCAAACATCACTACATAATCCATGGGCAGGTGGTTATTATCCAGTGGGATATTCATATGAAGAATCAAATGATATGATGGCTAATGATCCCGACCTATTTAAGGAAAAAGTTCAGGAGTCACTTAGGCGTCAGGCAACCGCAATAAATAAACATACTGATAAAGGAACATATTTCTTTGATTATGGAAATGCATTTTTACTTGAGGCTTCAAGAGCTGGTGCTGATGTAATGGCAAAGGATGGTATTAATTTTAAATATCCATCATACGTGCAAGACATAATGGGACCATTGTTCTTTGATTATGGTTTTGGACCATTTAGATGGGTATGTGCATCAGGAAAACCAGAGGATTTAGAAACAACAGATAATATTGCTAAAACTGTGTTAGACAAACTTATGCAATCTTCTCCAGATGATATCAAAAGTCAAATGGCTGATAATATTCAGTGGATAGAAGGAGCACAAGAAAACAAACTAGTTGTTGGTTCTCAGGCACGTATTCTATATGCTGATGCCATTGGTAGAATCCGTATTGCAGAAGAATTCAACAATGCAATTAAAGATGGTAGACTTTCCGGACCAGTAGTTCTTGGTCGTGATCATCATGATGTGAGTGGAACCGACTCACCTTTTAGGGAAACATCAAATATTTACGATGGTTCCAGCTTTACAGCTGATATGGCTATACAGAATGTTATTGGCGATTCGTTCCGTGGAGCCACATGGGTAAGCATTCACAATGGCGGTGGTGTTGGATGGGGAGAAGTTATCAATGGTGGCTTTGGAATGCTTCTTGATGGCTCTGAAGATTCAGAACGAAGATTAAAAAACATGCTATTCTGGGATGTAAATAATGGAATCTCACGTCGCAGCTGGGCAAGAAATGATGGTGCTATCATGGCAATTACACGGGCGATGAAAGCTAATCCAAATCTAAAGGTTACATTACCGAATATAGCTGATGACAAACTGATAGAAGAATCATTTTAATGAATCTTTTATAAAGTTCTTAGGATTCTACTTTCTGAATATA
Source organism: uncultured Bacteroidota bacterium (assembly GCA_937901015.1). GTDB lineage: Bacteria > Bacteroidota > Bacteroidia > Bacteroidales > F082. The sequence continues at coordinate 1,991 of CALCGQ010000406.1, forward strand.
ATATTTTGAATTTGAGATTAGGGCAAATGTTATTCTTAATGGCCAAATGAAACGATGGTTACTTTATGACATATATCATATTTCATAAATCTACATTATTCAAAAGTTAATTTGTGTTAAATATTAACCTAAATTGGCATCAAGCAGCTGATTTCTGTAAAAATAGTAGTTTCTTCCATTTTTTTTACTATTTTTATTTCTTTTAAGAACCCAAATTATAATTGACCTATATCAATTTGGACAAATTTATTTTGGATTTTGTTCTTAAAAGATAAAAAACGATTAATAAGGCGAATAACACATTATACAAAAAACAATTAACTATTAGTAAAATGGGAAGACCTCCAACTAGACCGGGAAGATTAAGAGATGGATTCTACATAGAAGTAAGAACCAAAGGAGCCAATAGCGGAATCAAACTCAGGTCGGATACCTTAGAAGAAATGCAAACACAAGTAGAACACTATAAGAAAACCAAAGAAGTCCATGTCCTTGGAGAATATAAAAATGGAAAACCACTGGATAAAAAATAATATTAAGAAAACCTAACACACAATTTCTCTTAAATAAGTATTATAATTTTCACAGAATCAATATGTTGTATTTCATTAATAAGGTTATATGATTATTTATCTATGTAATAAATTGATATATTTAGGAACCTAGTTAAGATCTATAATAAAGTTCCTATAACGACTGGAGTTCATAATTTACATTGATACCTTTTTCAAAAATCATGAACGATAATACAGAAATAAAAAGATATCTTTGTTACATAGATTATTGTTTATGAAACCTAAAGAGCTTATAGAGAACTGGGTAGAAATATTCAACCAGGGCAATGCTGAATTAATTAGTGAACTTTACCACGTAGATGCTGTAAACCATCAGGTAGCAAATAAACCCATTACCGGAAAGCAAAGTATCAGATTAATGTTTGAAGAAGAGTTTGCTACCAACACTATGGTTTGCATAATAGAAAACATTTTCGAAGACAATGATTGGGGAATTCTTGAATGGAAAGATCCATTGGGATTGAGAGGTTGCGGCTTTTTCCATATAATTGACGGTAAAATTAAATTACAGCGAGGTTATTGGGATAAACTTAGTTTCCTTAGGCAAAATAAGCTACCATTACCAACTAGTTAGTTTTTGAAAGTAGTAGTAATATTATTACACTCTATTTAAATTAGTGATTAAGAATAACTATTTGAATCAGTATTATGGACATCAATATCAGACAAGCTGACAAAGCAGATCTAGCAGATATTATTAAGTTACTAGATAACAATAATCTACCAACAATTGATATTCCAAATTCTTCGATTCAATTATTTATTGGAAGTTATAATTGCAGTACCATTGGAGTAATTGGCATCGAAATCTATGAAAAAACTGGATTATTAAGATCTCTTGCCGTTCAGGAAAGTTTTAATAAACTAAAGGTCGGGACGAAGCTCATTAATAAACTATTTGATCATATTAAGTTAAATAATATCAGAGATGTTTATTTACTTACTGAATCTGCAGAAGACTATTTTACAAGGTTTGAATTTGAAAAAGTTGATAGATCAATTGTCCCTGGAGTTATTATGGAAACCCGTGAGTATAAAGATATATGCCCAAATTCAGCAGTTGTAATGCATAAAAACCTAATCAAATAAATATCAATAAGATGTTAGCATCAACACCCAAACCACCATATTACGCTGTAATTTTCACTTCATTAAAATCAGAAAATAATAAGGGCTATGATGAAATGGCGAACAAAATGATGAAATTAGCATCAGAACAAGATGGTTTTCTCGGTGTTGAAACCGCCAAAGAAAATATTGGAATCACTGTATCATATTGGCGTGATTTGGAATCAATTAGAATATGGAAGGAAAACGAACAACACACAGTCGCAAGGAGTAAAGGAAAATCTCTTTGGTATAGTAGCTTTACCACAAGGATTGCATTAGTTGAAAAAGAGTACAGTTTTATTAAATATTAATATGAAAATAGAACACATATCAATTTGGGTGAATGATATGGATCTGATGAAAGACTTTTATGTAAAGTATTTCGGCATGAATTGTAGTGAAAGGTATATCAACACAGATAAGCAGTTTACTTCATATTTTCTGTCATTTATGCAGGGATCAAGAATTGAAATTATGCATCGACCTGATATTGACACAGTGGTTAACGATAGAGGAAAAACCATGGGGTTAACTCATTTTGCTATACCCGTTGGTAACAAAATCAAAGTAGATCAACTTACCAATGAATTAAGAAATAATGGATACAAAATTGTTGGAGAACCAAGAACAACCGGTGATGGTTATTATGAAAGTGTAGTTCTTGATCCTAAGGATAATAACATTGAAATTACAGAATAATAAAATGCTAAAAGATCTTAGATAATAAAAACAAACCAATCATATTTTGATAAAAAATGACCTCTTTTGTTAAAACTTTCCACGATTCAAGAATAATTATTACTGAGGGTTCATTGGCTGAACGACTTAAATCGGAGTTCAAGGTAGAGTTAGATGACTCCATAAATCATTCGGGACTTATTTACTCAAATCCTTCACTTATTAAACATATCTATCAACAATATTTAGATATTGGAAAAAAGTATGACCTACCAATTCTAATAACCACACCTACCAGAAATGTAAATCAGGACTCAATAGCAAAATCAAAATTTAAAGGAAAAAATATTCTATCAGATTCCATATCATTTCTGAAAGATATTAGAAAGAGTTACACTGATTATTCATCGAAAATATTTATTGGAGGAATACTAGGGTGCAAGGGGGATGCATATAGCGGAACGAATCACCTTAATTCAATTGACGCATATAATTTTCACAAATTGCAAACTCTTGAACTTCAAAGCCAGAGTCCTGATTTCTTGCTGGGAACCCTAATGCCCGAAATCAATGAAACAGTGGGTATGGCAAGAGCTATGGCTGAAACTAATATTCCCTATATAATTAGCTTTATGATCAGAAAAGATGGTAGGCTATTAGACAATACAACTATCTCTGAGGCAATAAGAATAATTGACCACAAGGTAAACCAAAAACCTCTTTGCTATATTACAAATTGTATCCATCCCACCAATTTGATTTCCGCAATAACAAGTGAGCTAAATAAGAATCGGCCCGAATTGCAAAGATTAGTTGGGCTGCAAGCCAATGCATCCACTTTAAGTCCGGAAGAACTCGACAATTGTACCATTACTCAGCAAAATGATTTTAATATCATGATCGAAGAAATGAATACACTTTTTAACAATTTCAATTTCAAAATATTTGGAGGCTGTTGTGGAACCGATGAAATCTTTATTGAAAAATTATCAAATAAACTAAAAAATCAACACTAACTATTGTTTATGAAATCTTCAGATATAATAATTAGAGAAACGAAACAAAATGATTTTGACGATATCATGACCGTTGAGCGGCGTGCATTCGGATCAGAAGACGAGGCTGAACTTACCAAAAATCTGATGGCAGATAGCACCTCTAAACCAATACTTTCCCTACTTGCATTTGATAAACATAAAGCAATTGGTCATATCTTATTTACCGTAGCCACTTTCAAAGATCAAAAAGGCTCACCCCCATTTTATATACTCGCTCCACTGGCTGTTATTCCAGAGTATCAAAGAATGGGAATTGGCGGTATGCTAATTAAGGAGGGACTCAGGATATTAAAGAAAAATAAAGCTGAATTGGTTTTTGTGCTCGGTCATATCACTTACTATCCTAAATATGGTTTCATAGGAAATGCTGCAAAGTTTAATCTTCCAGCACCCTATCTCATCCCTGATAAAGTAGCTGACGCATGGATGGTACAGGAACTTGTTCCGGGATCCATTCAAAAATATAACGGTCAAATTGCTTGTTGTAAGGCAATGGAAAAGGAAGAATACTGGAGAGAGTAATTTAAGGAGCAAGCATAAAAACTGAGAGAAGGAATCCCATAGAAATTATATATGGATTGGTGTAATGATTAAATGATTGAATAATTTACTGGAGAATACTGTTGGTTGTATCCGACTGGTGTGATAAGGTATATATTTCTACTCTTTTGTCATTCAATCTCCTATATATTCATAAATATTACTTTCTTCTTATTTGGAATATTTATTATTCATGCTTACCCTCAGTTAGCTTGGTCAGTAACTAATCATTTTTAGATTATTTTTGATCATACTTTCAAACTAACAGTGATCAATGAAAATATTTTATCCACTTATAATTCTAGTAATATTTCTGGCAGCTTGTAATTCTAATAATCCCAAAAAAGAAGCTGACATAATTCCCAACTTAATATCAAATGTAAATCCCTTTATTGGAACTAAAAATATGGGACATACATTTCCAGGTGCCACCGCTCCCTTTGGTATGGTTCAGCTAAGCCCTGAAACCAATCAACAACCAATGTTCATTGATGGAGAATACAACAGAGAAACATACAAGTACTGTTCTGGTTATCAATATAGCGACTCAACCATTTTCGGTTTTAGCCATACTCATTTCAGTGGCACAGGTCATTCCGATCTAGGTGACTTTCTGTTGATGCCAACAACTGGAACCCTTAAATTGGAACCTGGAAATACTAAAGAAGCCAGAAGTGGTTATAATTCAAGATTCTCGCACAAAAATGAGAGTGCAGAACCCGGATATTATGAAGTAGAACTAGATGATTATGAGATACTAGCACAGTTAACGGCTTCCGAAAGAGTTGGGTTTCATCAATACACTTTCCCGAAAACCGATAGTGCTCATATCATCCTTGATTTAATGTCAAATATTTATAATTACGATGATAAAAATGTATGGACATTTATAAGAGTTGAAAATGATACTTTAGTAACTGGATACCGCCAAACCAATGGATGGGCCCGCACCAAGAAGGTGTTTTTTGCAATGACATTTTCGAAACCAATATTGAATTATGGTCATAAGAAATATGATGATATCCAATACAATGGTTTCTATAGAAAGTTTAACGAAGAACATAACTTCCCTGAAATGGCAGGAAAAAATATTAGAGCTTATTTCGATTTTAGTATGGATGAAGGGGAAAAGCTTAAAATTAAATTTGCTCTTTCATCAGTAAGTACTGCAGGAGCCATGAAAAATATCGAGGCTGAAATTCCACATTGGAATTTTAATAAAACAAAAAGTGAAACCCAGGAAAAATGGAATAAGGAGCTCTCCAGAATCATTGTTAATACTCAAACAGAACAACAGCTTACAACATTCTATACGGCCCTATATCATACTATGCTTTCTCCAATTATCTATGAGGATGTGGATGGTCAGTACAGAGGACTAGATCAAAATATTCATTATAGTGAAGGATTTACAAACTACACGATTTTCTCACTGTGGGATACTTATCGTGCACTTCACCCATTATTCAATTTAATCCAACCCAATAGGAATAACGATATGATAAAGTCCATGCTGGCTCATCACGATCAGAGTGTTCACAATATGCTGCCGGTATGGAGTCATTATGCAAATGAAAATTGGTGTATGGTTGGGTATCATTCGGTGAGTGTAATTGCTGATGCGATTGCAAAGAACACTACAGATGTGGATCTAAGCCGAGCACTCAATGCCTGTATAAATACATCAACTTTGAAATATTATGACGGCCTAGGTGATTATATTACATATGGCTATGTACCTGAAGACAAAAGTTCTTCATCCGTTTCCAAAACCCTGGAATACGCATATAATGATTGGTGTATCGCACAAATTGCACATAACACAGGTAATAAGTCAGTATATGATATTTATATTTCAAGATCTCAAAACTTCAATAATGTTTATGATCCAGAGATTGGATATATGAGACCTAAACTTTCAGATGGAAACTGGAGAACAGAATTTGATCCAATTGATACTCATGGGCAGGGATTTATCGAGGGCAATGCTTGGAATTATGGACTATATGTTCCTCATGATATTGATAATATGATTGATATGATGGGTGGAAAGGATAATTTCTCAGCTCATCTTGATAAGATATTTACATCTGAGATAGATGAAGAACATATTTCACAAAATGAAGATATAACCAGAGATGGTATAATAGGAAATTATGTTCATGGGAACGAACCAGGTCACCATATACCATATTTATACAACTGGACCAATGATCCATGGAAGACTCAGGAAAGAGTAAGAATGATTATGAAAACAATGTATGGTAATTCTGAAGATGGCCTTTGTGGTAATGATGATGCCGGACAGATGAGTGCATGGTATGTATTCAGTGCAATGGGATTTTATCCAGTAAATCCTGGTTCTGAAGAATATGCCATTGGGAGTCCACTCATTAAAGATGCTGTTATAACAATGAAAAATAATAAAACACTAACAATTAAGACCGAAAACCAAAGTCCTGAAAATGTCTATGTTTCCAAAGTAATGTTAAATGGAAATGAAATATCAGGGTCATATTTTAAACATAGCGAAATTGAAGATGGAGGTGAACTTGTATTTCATATGACCAAGAATCCACTTCTAATAAACAATTAAAAGCCGATGCCAGAATTAACAAAAGCAACACTAAAAAACCTCCAGAAATATGTAACTGAACTGGAGCAAGAAAGGGGTTTTATCGACCAGTCAATAATTCAAAAATGCTTACTTCTTGGTGAAGAAGTAGGTGAATTATTCAAAGCCGTTAGGAAGTCAGAAAATATCAGTGCCGATAGGAATTCAAATATTCATAATGTTGGGGAGGAGCTTGCAGATATTATGATATATGTTTGTGCAATTGCTAATCGATACAATATCGATATGGAAGAAGCTTTCAGAGCAAAAGAAGAAATAAATAAGAAAAGAGTTTGGGAATAATTAACCTTGAGGATATGAAAAACAAAAAGACAGCAATAGTAATTGGTGCAACCGGACTCATTGGCAAAGAGCTTGTTAAACTTCTAATCAATGATTCTGATTTTGACTGCATCAAAGTATTTGTCAGAAGATCAATGGGAATAGCAAATACAAAAATCGAGGAACATATTATTGACTTTAATGAACTAACCTCCATTAAAGAAAATATTGTGGGCGATGTTTTATTTTCAACGTTAGGTACAACAATTAAGCAGGCAGGCAGCAAAGATGCTCAGTATTTAGTTGATTACACTTATCAATATGAAATTGCTAAAATTGCAGCCGATAATGGAGTTAAAGATTATTACTTGGTATCTTCTTCTGGTGCTAATTCAAAATCTAATATTTTCTATACCAGAATGAAAGGTGAACTTGACAATTCAGTTTGCCAATTGCCTTTTAAAAGAATAAGAATCTTCCGCCCAAGTTTACTGCTGGGTGAACGAGGTGAAAAAAGATTGGGGGAGTCGATTGGTTCAAAACTAATAAAGATAATTGAGTTTATTCCCTATCTAAAAAAGTATCGTGGTATTGAGGGCCATGTGGTTGCATTGGCAATGATAAAGTCTTTCAAAGAGGAAAATGATAGCTCTCCTGTTTTCTATGAACTTGATTCGATCTTTGATTTAATATAAACCCTTTCTTATTTATTTTTCCGGAAGAATCAATAATGGTATCCTATTAAATTGCTAAATAAATTCTACAACCATATTGTTAATTTTCATCAATTTATCTCTATTAAGATTAATTATAAACTAAGCAGAGTTTAAGTGCCATTTTAAAATATAAAAACAAGCAAATTATCTAGCTAAAAGCCTACCTATCTTATACTTAAATTATCCAAAACTACCTTGAATCCATAAAATAGGCATTACTCATATAAAGATGTGCATATGATGAATGTATGATAATTATCATATTTTTTTATAATTTTCCCATTGATTCAAAAAAATATGAATGGAGCAGATTTGTCCAAATATCACAACATGTAATTTGGTCGTTCGAGACGATCTTGGTATTTGTGAAATAGACAAAAAGGAATACATGACTAACTATTGCAATGGTGATGAGAAATCATGGTCAGTATGTACAAGGTATTTAACGAAAAAGGCAATTAACTTTTGTCCTGATTTTGTTCTACCAACTAGCAAAATGACACCCGATGAGGTAATAGACAAGTTCGACGAAGTAGTTAATTAGAATCAATAAACCAAATTAATAGATTATGCCAACACTTGAAATTGAAGGAAAAGTTTTTGAAGTAGATGGAGATGGATTTCTTTCAGAGCCAGAAATCTGGAATGAAGAAGTAGCTCAGTTAATAGCCAATCATGATGGAATTGGGGAAATGAATGAAAAACACTGGGCAATTGTTAAAATAATTCGTAATAACTATGAAGAAAAGGGCATGGCTCCTATGATACGTAACATTTGTAAAGAAACAGGTGTAAGGCTTCGTGAGATATATGAACTCTTCCCACTGGGACCAGCAAGAGGTGCATGCAGAGTTGCAGGATTACCTAAGCCTGACGGTTGTGTTTAACATTAAGCTAAAATCATGAATTGGTATCAATTACTGGCCATTTTATCGGCCTCAATTTGCTTAATTAGTTGTATGATCCATGGTGTGAAGATCATCAGTTACGGAATGCCAAAAGATTATTCAAAAAAACGCGGCGATATATCAAAATCTGTTGGATATTCATATATAGGTGCTATGAGTCCCATGAAAAAAGAATCAGCTTTTCTGCATCTCCCAACTTATATCGCAGGTCTATCTTATCACATTGGAACATTTTTATCCCTATTTCTATTTGTGTTTTTTATCCCTGGAATATATCCAACGGGGTTAGTAGCATTGATAATTTCAATTATTTTATTAATTAGTGGAATAAGCGGGTTTGGAATACTTATAAAGAGAATATCAAAAGATCAACTCCGATCATTGTCAAATCCTGATGATTATATCTCCAATATATTGGTAACACTTATTCAATTAATGACTGCTGTAGTATTATATATACCTCAATCTGCATCCTATTATTTTATACTGATAAGTATATTCTTTCTATACCTACCCATTGGCAAACTAAAGCATGTAGTTTATTTTTTCGCAGCCCGATATCATCTTGGGTTCTTTTACGGATGGAGAGGTGTTTGGCCTCCAAAACAAGGATAATATGGAGAATCTAACAAAAGAAACAATTGATAAAGGACTTGAAGTTCTTGATACCAAAAATGACGGTAAGCTACTTACGCATCTAAATAGTTGTGTCCACTGTGGATTATGTGCAGATAGTTGTACCTATTACAGAGCTAATCCCGAAGCAAAATATATTCCTGCCACAAAGGTTGACCTAGTAGCATCAATTTACAGAAAGTATCAAACTTTTGGAGGAAAAGCATTCCCGAAAATTGTTGGAGCCAGAACCTTAAATGAAGAAACTACCAAAGAGATGGTGGATTTACTATTTGGTGCTTGTACCATGTGTGCAAGATGTGTATCCCATTGTTCAATTGGTGTAGACATAACCTATGTAATTAAAAAAGGGCGTGAAATGCTGTCCAATATGGGGATGATACCAGAGACATTGCAATCAACAATAAACTCTGCCATTGAATCGGGTAATAATATGTCAATCTCAGAAAAAGATTTCGTCGAAACCCTTGAATGGTTGGAAGAAGATCTTCAATTTGAGGTTGATGACGATGATGCAAAAATCTATCTTGATCAAAAAGGGAAAGACATACTTTATACACTTAATCCAAGAGAACCAAAATTCTTTCCTTTATCAATATCTGCAATGGCAAAGGTTTTTCATGTTGCAGGAGAAAGTTGGACAATCTCAACCAAAATGTATGATGTAACCAACTATGCTTATTATTCAGGGAACTATGAAGAGGCAGCTATAATTACTCAGAGGCTTTATGATGAGGCAGAGAACCTTGAATCAAAGAAGGTTGTTCTGGCTGAATGTGGCCATGGATCGAGGGCTTTCCGATGGGAAGGTCCCAATTATATTAAAAAGGAATATCCATTTGATGTAATTACTTCCGTTGAATTGCTGGCATCATATCTTAATGAAGGAAGGATTAAAGTTGATCCAAATAAAATACCAGAAAAAGTAACACTTCACGATCCATGTAACCTCGCGAGAAGCGGAGGTATATGGAAAGAGCAACGTTATATACTAAATGAATGTGTGAGTGATTTTGTTGAAATGACACCACATGGCATTGATAATTTATGTTGTGGTGGTGGTGGTGGTCAGTTAGCCATGAGCGAATATAATGATCGCAGAATGGCAATTGGTGAGATAAAAGCTGAACAAATAAGAGCCACAGGCGCAAAAATTGTTGCAACACCTTGTCATAATTGTGTCGATCAACTATCTCAATTGAACGTAACATTTAAGCTAGGTATTAAAATAATGACATTGGGTGAAATAGTTGCCGATGCCATTGTAATGGAAAATGAAAAATAACCAAATTTTAATTAATTATAAATAAAGGCATTATGAGTAAGTTAATCTATCTTGATAATTCAGCTACCACATTTCCTAAGCCTGAAGAGGTGTATAGTTTTATGGATACCTTTTACAGAAACCATGGAGTAAACCCAGGTAGATCAGGTTTTGATGCGGCCATTGAAACCGAGGAAATGGTTACTGAAACTCGCAAAATGTTAACCAACCTTTTTAATGGTGATGATCCTGATCGTTTAACTTTTAGTTATAATGCAAGTGATTCTCTAAATATGGTACTTCAGGGCATGTCAGAAAAAGGAGATCATGTTGTTACTACAATGCTCGAACATAATTCAGTATTAAGACCTCTATATCATCTTGAGATGGATGGGACTATTGAAGTTACTCATGTACCATTTGACAATCACGGTTATTTAGATCCCGATGATATTAAGAAAGCAATTAAGAAAAACACCAAAATGGTAGTTGTTAATCACAGTTCGAATGTGATTGGTACAATTCAACCACTTATGGAAATCGGTAAGATATGTAAAGAAAATGGCGTTTATTTCATAGTGGATGGAAGTCAGAGTGCCGGAGCTATACCAATTGATATGAAAGCAATGGGCATCGATGTACTTGTGTTTACAGGTCATAAATGCCTGATGGGACCGACGGGTATTGGAGGATCATACGTTATGGAAGGAGTTCCTGTTAAAGGCACTCGTTTCGGTGGAACCGGTGTTCGATCGGCAGTTAAGACACATCTTGAAGGTTTCCCTTATAGATTAGAATGTGGAACAATGAACCTTGTTGGTGTAGCCGGATTAAATGCTGGTGTGAAATGGGTCCTTGATAAAGGAATGGCAAACTTACACAAACAGGAAATAGAGCTATGGGATAATCTAAGAAAAGGCGTGCAGGCTATTCCTGGTGTTACCACTTATTGTGCAGAAGATACTATAAATCAGAATCCTGTTCTATGCCTAAATGTAAATGGATTTGAAGCAAGTGATGTGGGTACTATGTTAGATGTGGATTTTAATATTGCATGTAGAACAGGTCTTCATTGCGCTCCAAAAGTTCATGAAATATTAAATACTGTGGATATTCATGGTTGTGTGAGATTGAGTATTGGACCATTTAACACACAAGACCATATCGATTTGGCAATTGAAGGTGTAGCAGATGTGGCTTCCATTAAAAACTAAGTCCTAGTTAAAAGATAAACCAAATTAATTAAGACATAAGCATGCGAATTTTCGTGTGCTTATGTTAATTATTTCATAAATCTTACTTATTAACTTTTTTTTCTTGGAGATAAATAAAGTTTGTGTAATTTTGCAAGTGATTACTCACTCTATAATTATGACGGAGAAACAGGAAAAAATATTGCAATCAGCTTTGGGGTTATTTGCTAAAGAAGGGTACCATGCCACTTCTACCAATAAAGTAGCAAAGCACGCATGTGTTTCAGAAGGATTAATATTCCGACATTTTGGAAACAAAGAAGGACTGTTAACCTCCATACTTGAATTGGGTGAGAATAAAATCAAATCATTACTAGTTGATATAGTTATGGAACCTGATCCAAAGGAAGTTATACGCAAAGCTATTTTCATGTCAGCCAGGATAGACAAAATAGATTACGACTTTTGGAAACTTCAGTTTAAGCTTAAATGGGAACTTGAAGTAAGCAGTGATAAAAAAATGGAGCCACTTAAAATGGCCTTAAGTAATGCATTCAATAAACTTGGATATGAAGAACCAGAGCAAGAAGCTATGCTTATCCTATTATTTATTGAAGGGATAGGTTCTGCCATATTGAAGGGATCTAATATGGATGCAAACCAAATGATGAAATTTTTAGCAAAAAAATACAAGATTTAAAAAAATTTAATAAATAATTAAGTAAGTACTCACATATATTACATTATAATGAAAACTAAAAAAACTGCTCTTATAACAGGTGCATCAACAGGAATAGGAAAAGAACTAGCATATATACACGCCGAAAAAGGTGGAGATTTAATCATTATTGCAAGAAGTAAGGATAAACTTGAAAAATTACAAACTGAGATTAAATCAAAATACTCAGTTAATGTAATGGTTATTGCCATTGACCTTAGCAAACCAGAATCGCCTAAAGCTATATTTGACGAAGTAAAAAAAGCCGGAATTGAAGTAGATTATCTTATTAATAATGCTGGTTTTGGTGGAGTTGGTAAATTTCATGAAAGAAAGTGGGAAGACGACAACCAAATGATCAACCTTAATATATTAGCTTTAACTGCATTAACTCGATTTTTTCTTCCTGAATTTGTAAAGAGAAATAGTGGAAAAGTTCTAAATGTATCATCTACAGCTAGCTTTATGCCCGGACCTTTACAAGCCGTTTACTTCGCAACAAAAGCTTATGTAACATTCTTTAGCAATGCAATTGCAGAGGAGTTATCCGACACAAATGTAACTGTAACTAACCTTATGCCAGGAGCAACAGAAACAGAGTTTGGACGTGTGTCGGGAATGGACAAGACTTCCATGTTTAAGGGTGCAGTAGGTGCAAGAAGTGTAGCAGAAGATGGTTATAACGGAATGATTAAGGGGAAACTTGATGTAATATCAGGATTAACTTTTGGACAAAAATTTATGATGGCATTTATTCCATTTACACCAAAGAAAATGGTATTAAAACAAATTCGTCAAATGCAGGAAGTGAAATAGACATTCCACCTAACTACAAATTACTCATCTTATTACTACAAATACATGAAAAACATGATGTTAATCTTGTTCATATCCTTCCTCCTATTGATAATAGGAGCGAATTTATATTTAGCAAATAGAATTGCTTGGTTTCTTAGCCTTGAAAGTGCAAAGATTCTATACTTCATACTTCCTGCCCTTACATTTCTTATGTTCTTCGGAATGATGGGGCTTATTAATTCCACTAGTTCACTCGGTAGTTTCCTTTTCGGGGTTTCAGCAATTGCCATTGGTTTCATATTGTATTTACTAATAGCAACCATAGCTGTTGATATCATTAATATTTTTGCAAAACTCCAACCGGGAATTGCTGGTATAATAGCTTTATCAATGGCAATATTGATATCAACTTATGGTCTTTGGAATGCCACAAACACCATAGTTAAGGAGGTGGATATAAAGATCTCAAACTTGCAAAAACCAGTAAAAGCAGCGCATCTTACTGATACTCATGTTGGACATTTCAGAGGAGCTAAGAAACTCCAGGAAATTGTTGATATGATAAATGCACAAAACGTAGATGTTGTGTTTTTCACAGGCGATCTTATGGATAGCAAAATACAATTGAAACCCGAAAGCATAGCTCCACTTAAAAACCTAGATGCCCCAATTTACTTTGTGGAAGGCAACCACGATGTTTATACAGGGACCGATCCAATAAAACAATATTTAAGAGATATTGGCGTGATCGTTCTAACCAATGAATCCAAGAATTGGAATAATATTGAGATAATTGGCTTAGACCATATGGTAGCTGATAATAAATCTACCAGTCCCCATGCAAGTTCAAATGGTCCAAACATACAGAATACATTAAAAGGTCTTTCAATTGATCCAACAACACCTACAATATTACTTCATCACGGACCAGATGGGATAAAGTATGCCAAAGAAAATGGAATTGATTTATACCTTGCAGGGCACACCCATGGAGGTCAGCTATGGCCAATCACACATGTGGCAAATATGATGTTTGAAGTTAATAAAGGACTCCATGATTTCGATGGTACTCAAGTATATGTTAGTCAAGGAACAGGAACATTTGGCCCACCAATGCGAGTTGGAACAGAAAGTGAATTAGCCATACTAAATCTACTATCAAAATGAAAAAAGTAATAATTACCGGTGCAACCGGAATGGTTGGAAAAGGTATTCTACTCGAATGCTTGGATCACAATGAAATAAGCGAAGTATTATCTATCGGTAGAAATAATATTGGTATGGATCATCCAAAATTAAAAGAGCTTGTTCATAAGGATTTTAGTGATTTTTCACTTGTAAAGAATCAACTAAAGGACTATGATGCATGTTACTATTCACTAGGGATAAGCGCCGCTGGGTTAACTGAAGAAGCTTACACTACCATTAGCCATGATTACACATTAGCATTGGCAAATATTCTTTTTGAGAATAATCCACATATGACATTCAATTATGTAAGTGGTGAGGGTACTGATTCTTCAGAAAAGGGTAGAATGATGTGGGCTCGAGTTAAAGGGAAAACAGAAAATGATCTTCTCAAAATAGGATTTAAACAAGCAACTATGTTTCGCCCCGGTATGATTATTCCATTAAAGGGTATAAAATCAAGAACAAAAAGCTACCAATTCATGTATGATTATCTTATGTGGTTTGTAAAATTAATAAAAGTCATGGCTCCAAACTCGGTTGTAAATACAACACAGATCGGATTAGCTATGATTAATTCAATGTTAAAAGGCTACGACGAAAAAGTACTTAAGCCAAAGGATATAATCGCACTATCACGATAACCAAACCTTTAGTTTATCCAATGTTAACTATGAAATAAACAATTTCTAGGTATATTTGGTTATGATTAAATTTGAGGATATTGAATTTAGGAAACTTGATTTAAGTGGCCTCCAAACACTTGTGAACTGGGCTGAAAAAGAAGGGTGGAATCCTGGACCATATGATGCTGAAGTATATTGGGTCACCGATCCCGACGGTTATTATGGATATCTTCATAGGGATGAACTTATTGGTGGTGGGTCCCTAGTTTCCTATGATGAAGAGTTTGGTTTTATGGGATTCTTTATTGTGGCTCCTGAATACAGATCCAATGGATTAGGTAGGAATCTTTGGTATCATCGCCGCAATACACTATTATCTCGACTCAAAAAAGGTGCAACCATAGGTATGGATGGAGTTCTGGCAATGCAAGATTTCTATGCTAAAGGAGGATTCGAAATTGCCTTTAGAGATGAACGTCATGAAAAATTTGGTGAGACATTTCCCATTCACAATAATATTTCATCAATTACAAAAGAAGATTATTGTGACATCATTGAATATGATAAGGTTCACTTTGGGTTTTCGCGATCCAAATTTCTAATTCCTTGGTTAAAACTACAGGGTACATTTTCTTTTAAGTTCATGGAAAATGAGATTATAAAAGGTATGGCAATTTTAAGGAAAGCAAACCATGGATATAAAATATGCCCACTATTTGCCGATAATGAAACAATTGCAGAAGAACTGTATAAAACATGCCTAAATTCAGTAAAAAATGAGCCTGTTTATATTGATATACCTATGATCAATGAATCTGCCATCAGGCTAACCAAAAAGTACAAAACCACCTATGTTTTTGAATGCGCCAGAATGTATTATGGTGAGCCACCAAAAATCAATATGAACAATATCTATGGAATAACAACCTTTGAATTAGGTTAATCAGTCTCCCCCATTCAATCATTCACTCATTCACTCATTCACTATTCTTCCTCATCACGTACTATTACATAGACATCCTCATTATCCTTTTTCATATAGTACTTTTCGCGAGCATATTTCTCAAGTAGAACAGTATCATTCTGCAATGTATTTATTGCTTCCTGATCCTTTATAATTTCTTCAATGTAATATTGTTTCTGATCCTCAAGACCATTCTTTACACTTTTCAGATTATACTGAACTATCAGGCTTTCCTGATCAAAGAAAATCCACCAAATCAAGAACAATAGTCCTGTGTAGAAATATTTATTGTTTATATACTTTTTGAAAAACATCATATGCTAACCGATTTCAAAATTAAATCAAATTACCAGAACTTGGATTTAAATTAGAAACTTTTTGAACAATTAATTATTGTAATAATTATAACAATACTAATTCTATTCGTTAAGTTTTTGTTTCTAGCTATTTACACATTTTGATTTAGGTCTTGAGCTCTATGGCTACAACTTGTTTCGTTAATCTGCTTTTCTCTGCCATAAACCCCATAATATGACTCTCTATCGAAGCATCGATTGTGGAGGTCAATAATTTTGGATCTTGGTTCTTCACAGCGTTGATCCAATCAGAAACTAACGCCCAATCGCCTCCCCCATGGCCACTATTCTTATAATTATCAACATCTTCAACACTAATATCCCATTTAGTCCTAGTATTAGTCAGAAAATCAGTATGAATAAAATGATCCATATCACCAGTTATGTCTCCAAGAGATCCCATAATCCTAGTTCTCCTTCCATGGTATGAGGTAAATGCTTCCATGGAGAAATTTGCTGTAATATTATCTTCGAACTCTATTGATGTAATGTAATGATCAGGCTGGTCATTATCCATTTTATATACACATCTACCGTAATTTGTAGTTTTGAGTTTCTCAATTATGTATTCGCCATGAGTTGACTTATCATCAGGTAAATCTAGCACATAAGTGTAATTACGATCCCTGTAATAGATTTTCAATGCTGAGTATGGACATTTGGATTCAACTGCACAACCATCGGTACATCTATTGGTACTTCCTTGGGGAGCATTAGATTCCTTAAACCATTTTAAATCTCCAAAGGCACTAATATTTTTTGATGACTTTCCAATCATCCATCTTAGTATATCCAAATCATGGCATGATTTAGCCAGAATTATGGGTGTGGTTTCTTTAGAATTATGCCAATTGCCTCTAACATAAGAATGCGACATATGAATATGCTGAATCGGTTCTAGATGTTGAATACTAATTAGCTCACCAAGCACCCCAGAATCAATGGTTTCTTTGAGTTTGATGAAGTATGGAGCATATCTAAGCACATGACATACTGCTACTATTCTGCCAGTTTTATTAGTTAGTTCTAGAATATCACGACACTCTTTTTCTGTTGGAGATATTGGTTTTTCAAGCAGTATATCATAGCCCATTTCAAGAGCTTTCATGCACGGACCATAATGCAAATCATCGGGAGTAGTTATCAAAACCGCATCTGCAAACTTTGGCTTCTCAAATACATGCTCCCATGTCACAAACCTATTTTCATCAGGAATATTATGCTTTATGGCATATCGTTCGTTTCTCAAGGGAATAGGTTCTGCTACTCCTACAATATTGAGTTCTTTTGGAAATTCTATTCCATAATTTCCATATACATTTCCTCTTGCACCAGCTCCCAAAGTTATGGCGGTAATAGGTTCATCAATATCTGGATTTCCATCAATCCTAGATTCAATTACTCTTGACTTAATTTTATCATTGGAATAATCAGATAATGAACTAGATGTCAAGGGTAATGCTCCCAAACCCACTGCAATATTTTTAATAGCTTTTCTTCGGTCCATTTTTTTCTTCATGCTAGTTAATTAAGATAATATAATGGGTACTTCAGTTTTTAATATCAAACAATAAAGATATGGATTTTACTTTTTATTATTAACTAAGCCGTTGATAAAAAACAGAAGCGTATTATCGTACATTAATAATAGAAGACATAAATATGTGAGATAGGACTATCGTATCAAGGTTACTGAGCCCTGCATAGTTATCATCACTTCACCATCAAGAGTTACAATAAAAACATCACAAACATAATAGTAGACTCCATTTATGCAATCCTGATTATTGTTTTGATTTTTACCATCCCATTTAATCTCTGGATCGGTGGTGGTATACATTGTTTTTCCCCATCTGTTCATGATGGTCATATTTACTCTACTGACGTTAGCTTTTGGACTTCCATCTTTCGATCCCATGGGAACAAAGAGATCATTGATACCATCACCCTCTGGGGTAAAAACATTAGGTAACTCATATACCGGACATTCGTCGTAACCCACACAATAAACATTGCTTGTTTCACTTATGTTCCCAACAGAGTCTATGGCAGTCACATAATAGCAACCCACAACATTTTCAATATCCTCATGTAAAAAGTAGGTTGTATCATTATAAACATATTCTATGGAATCAACCAACTCGGTGAAATCAGCACCTGGCGGAGTATAATATATATAATACTTAACCGCATCATAACTACATGAATCATAGGGAAGATACATTCCTAACTCATTGGTAATTTGGTCACAATCAGTGTAAATATTTAGCAAAGGCTTGCATGGTGGAATATTATCAATTGGAGTTTCACATGTAAGTTGGGAAAAGTTAATTAGAGGGTCAATTAAGCCCGGAAGAGAATAATGACCAATGGTTTTTATGTAGTAACAATACTCTACATAATTTGTCAGCCCTTGATCACGATAAACTCCTATGGATGAAACTCCAATGGAATCATAGGTTGTTGATCCCGGATCCTTACGATATATCACCGAATATTCTATATCCCAAGGCACTTTAGGTATCCAAATCAATTTAATTTCATGATCAGTTGGCTCAGTCTGAATAAAAACAGATGATGCCTTCTGTGAGCTACCAATGGGTTTAACAGCTAAATTTTCAATTTCAACACGGTAGCTATATGGTTTATCATGGGAATTCAGATTAACACCATTATCCATGTAGATTGTGTCATTCAAATCATTAAAAGTAGCAATTAGCTCACCATCACCACTCCAAATTATTCCATCATTTCTAAAAAGCAAATATCTATATGGTCCAGGATATTGGATGGTATCAAGCTCAATAGGTTTTGACCATATCACAAGTACCTGACCAATATTTAGATCCAGGCTATCATTACTAACATGAGTTATTATGGGAACATCTCTTTTGAGGTAGGCACAATCTTCATTTGAAGCATAACTTTCTGCTTCATCAAAAAAGGTAGCTGTTACTCGGTAACAATAGTCTATTCCATGCACAAGACCTTCACCAAAATTATCATCACGATAAGTGATATCATCAATTTCAGCAATTTCAGCAATTAGCCTAAATCCAGTATAATAAGGAACTCCTGTTTCACAATAATCAGGTTCCCACCCCGACGGTCCACTTCTTCTATATATCTTATATCCAATGGCATTAGAACACTGGCTCTTGTCCCAGGCTAGATTAATGCCGGTCCCAAGTGGCACCGCTACAAGGTTTTCGGGAGCCGGTGCTATAACTTTAATAAATACTGTTTTGAAGTCCACAAGATTCACCGGATAGCCATTATCTCTAGCTTTGAAGACAGCAGTATATGGTTCCATTCTAACATGTGTACATAAGGTTGGCCAATTAAATGTAGTAGTTACTGTATCGTTTCCGTTTGCGGGATCAGGATCAATATATGCTGAATTTTGGCTTTGCTCAAACGGTCCTCCAAATGCAGTTAATTCAACATGTGTTTCATCAGGATCAATGGCAGTTACATCAAACTGAAGGAAATCACCGGCCACTACACAAGTATCATCAATTGAATATATTACCGGTGGGTCGTGGTCGCATGCCACAATATTAATTTGCATATCTCTTCTTACCGTTGAAATATTAACACCATAACGCCATTCTTCAATCTCAAAAGCTACATTATACTCACCTTGAAGAGGTGGTGTTTCCCAAATCATATCACCAGTAATGGAATCTATTCTAAAATAATCCGTTGCAATTGGGTATTGATAACCAGGAATATCATAACCACCTGCGCCTTTGCATACTACAAGTTTATATGATAGACTATCTCCATCAGGATCATATGCAGCAGGGTTATGGATAAAGGTTTTACCCACACAGCCTTGATCGATGGGAGGATTAAGTAGTTCAACAGAGGTATTAAACCCAAGGAATGGATTTATCAGAATTTCAGTTTGAACAAACATTGGTACATTAACTGAATTCGGAATATTAAGAACCCCAAAGTTCCTGTTAGGATCCTCAACTGATACAGTATATCTGGCAGGTCCAGGGAAGGTATGGTTACCTTTATAGATATTCAAGCTGATGTCGTTCACTTCCGGAATTGGAGCAAAATAAATTCTTTCAATTTCATCACCGGTATCATCACCCCAATAAATGGGCATCACAACCCTTGAATCATCAGCAGGGCTTGAAGTTTTGGTATACATGATAACGGTAAACTCATAGGTTAATCCATTCAGATGTTTATAAGTAATTTCTGCAGCGCGCTGGTGAGTAGCAAGGGCCGAAAAACTAAACAATATTGTAAATAATATGGTGTATAAGATTCTGTTCATAGAAAATACCTGTCGGAATCAAAATTACAACAAAATGCAAATGCAATGCCAAAGATCTTCATAGAATAAGTTAAAAAGTGTTAGTTATTTTGTGATTAATGTCGGTTACCCTGATTATCTGGCTGTTGAAATAGTAGATTACAGAAAGGTAACTTACACCAAAACCAGAGTAGTGTGGCTATATTAAGGAATTATTAGTCCTTGTGAACAATGTGAAACAATCTCCATTAAACATCTGCCACCAGATTACTTCAGTCATTCTTCCTTCGCAATAACATGTATTTTGTCATTAACTTAATAAGGGTGGTAAACAGGGATCAAGCCAACTTACTGGAGATTTAATAAATAATTGAAAACCGAATAGGAGAATTTTTGTGAAATAATCTTCAAATTTCCTCATGCCGGAATGGCATCAA
>CALCGQ010000407.1 GCA_937901015.1 uncultured Bacteroidota bacterium
TATCACCTTTGTCATTATTCAATAAATTCCTAGATCTGTAATCAAATGTAAAACAACCAATTGTGTATACATCAATTGATTTGTCAACTGAGCCAGGTATACCTCTGCTAAGTATTGCTTTTATCTTATAAAGCAATATTTCGGAATCAAAGGGTTTAGTTATATAGTCGTCTGCCCCTGACTTATATCCTTCAACTATGTCGTCCCGTAACGTTTTCGCTGTAATGAAAATGAAAGGGACTTTTGAGTTTGTATCACGAATGTTACTTGCAATTGTAAAACCATCAACATTGGGAAGCATAACATCTAGTAGGACTAGGTGATATGCGGATGAAAGGAATTTTGGCATAGCATCTAAACCATCATCAACCCAGTCAACATCGAAATCATTTAATTCGAGGTATGATTTTAGCACTGCCCCGAAGTTAACATCATCCTCAACTAGTAATAATTTTGATCTACTGTTCTTCATGATTCATCATTGTTTTTCAGACAGCTAAATTTAAGTAAAAAAGTACTACCATTATTTGGCTCGCTTGATACTGAAATCTGGCCATTATGAGCTTCAATTACAGCTTTCACATAACTAAGCCCAAGGCCAAAACCTTTTATATTGTGGATATTACCTGTGGGTTTCCTGTAAAACTTATCAAAAATATGTTTCTGAACATCTTTGTTCATGCCCATTCCGTTGTCTGATACTCTTATGAAAATATCGTCATCTTTGTTATATGTTTCTATGAGAATATCGGGGGGTAATTCAGTGTATTTTATGGCATTATCCAATAGATTGTTAATCACATTAGCCATATGAATTTCATCAATATTAATGTTAAAACAGGTGGCTCTTAGTGATGTTGAGATCTTCCCCTTTTTCTTTTGTGCGGTTAACTCCACAACATTTACGCAGTTTTCAATAATGCCATGCAGATCATTGTTTTGTATGTCAACATGAAGTTGTCCTTGATCAATTAGTGCCATTTGAAGGACTCTTTCAACTTGATTATTCATCCTACTATTTTCCTGTCGGATTATTTTCAGATAGTACAAAGTAGGTTTTTCAATACCAATAACCTTCGGCGATTCAAGTGCATCTGCTGCAAGCCGTATGGTAGCAATTGGGGTTTTGAACTCATGGGTCATATTATTAATGAAATCTGATTTAACCTCACTTAATTTCTTCTGCTTCTGGATATAATATAGTGTTATTCCAAAAGTTAGAATTATAATTATGGTAAAAATCAAGGAGCCAATAACAAGAATATATACTTTACCATAGATATGTGAATTTTTGGCTGGAAAGTTCAATAATAGAAAAAGTCCTTTGGTAAATATTTCCTTGGGAAACACTTCTGTTTTATACTGATAGGGGAGTATCAAACTATCTCCAATTGAAGAATAAACAGATACAACTGTGTCATCTTCATGTATTACTTGATAATCAAATAATAAATTAATTCCATTGTTGATTAAGGCATCTGCCAAAACTCCTTCATAATCCTTAAATCTATCCGATAAATGTATAAAGTCATTATCAAATCGATACTCCATAACCCATTGTTCGATATTTTCATTAAATGCCTCAAGCTTATGCTTAACAAGTTTCTCTTTTTCTATGAGGATCTTATCACTTTCAAATTTGATGATGTCTTCAATTGAGTCGGTAGTTCTTATTCTAATAACCCTGTCTTTATCGATTTCGTCCAATATAATTGTACTATCGCCATTGAAGAATTCGTACTTAGTTCCATCTGAGGAATTTATAACTACTACTCCATTATGAGAATGCTCTTCATCGGAACTGAAGAAATATGTATTGTTTGAGGATGAATCACTGTAATGATGGATTTGGTGTTCGATATCAGCAATCTCTGTGTGATTTAAAAACTCCACTTCTTTTAATTCTTCAAGAGCTTCTTCCATTTCATTTAAACTCTCCCAGGATAGTGATATGTTAATATCAGGTTCTGGCAATTCAATTCTTTCATCAATGAACTCATACACGTTTCGTTGTTCAATATTTGATAATGCATTTTTCATTGCATCATATACCAATTGATCAAACTTAGCCTTCTCCGTACTGATTGCATATTTTATCCAGAGTCCTTGAATTAATATCAATCCAAACAAACTCAGGCACATTAATACAATTATTATTTGAAACCGTTTTCTCATCATTTGCATTTATCAAAATCAAAAGTAATTAATACTTATAGGATAACTTTTAACTTTAACCTTTCTTTAACCTTTTTTAACCGGTGTTAACTACTTGATAGGGATATGGGAAATACTTTTGTATCAGTAAACTAAAAAAAAGAAAGATGAATAAATTAATAATCAAATCTACAGTTCTATTAATAGCAATTGCTATAATGTTTCCAATTTCGGCGGTAAGCCAGGAAAAGAAAGTACGTGTAAAGACAGTTAAAGAAGTTAACGGTGATAAAGTAGTTACAGATACAGTTTTTGTGGTTACAGGTGATGAGGATATTAAAGAATCCATTAATCAATTTACTTGGGTAAGCGATGATGATTCAAATAAAGTAATCACAATCGATGTTGACGTTGATGTGGATTCAGACAACGACAAGGATGTACATAGGAAAGTTATTATAATGAAGAGTGGTGATCATGGAACTGTTCATATTGATGATTGTAACGATCACAAAGTGAAGGTGATTACCAATGGTGGAGGTGAAGAGAATGTATTCTTCTTCAATGGTGAAGACTTTGAAATTGATGAAGAAAAGATGGGAGAGCTAAGGCTTGAGTTAGAGAATATGAGTGATGAATTGAAGGATGTTTATTTTGAGCTTGATAATGAGAAAATAATTCTATTGGAGGAACTTGAAGAATTACATGAGCTTGAAGAATTAAAGAACATCGAAATAATCATGTCTGATTTTCATGATATACCCGAGCATAATAACATATGGTTTCATGAAGACTTTCATCATGACAGAGTTTCCGAGAAAGAACTAAGGGAAGCTGGTATTAAAGTTAAAGCTGATAGATTAGATATCGATGATTTTAATATTAATATTGACAATGGTGTAGTTGATCTTGAGTTTGTAACCTCTGTTGAAGGATCACCTAGAGTTACTGTTTATAATTACTATGGAGAAAAAGTAACTACCGCAAAACCTGAATTACTAGATGGGAAATATTCAACAAAAATTGATCTGAGTTCTAAGCAGCATGGTACTTACTATATTTTGATTGTTCAGAATAATATGTCAGCAACTAGAAAAGTAAAGCTATAGGTTAATCAACTATTCGATACGGTATGCCAGGGATATTCCACCTGTATCTGATATCCCCATTGAAATTTTTGAATCTTCATCCATAATTTTGTACACTGTCTGTCCGATTGCAAAGCCCAGCGCAGCACCTATTAATACATCGGATGGCCAGTGTACATTATCATATACACGAGAAAGGCCAACTCCAG
>CALCGQ010000408.1 GCA_937901015.1 uncultured Bacteroidota bacterium
GCGCTCCAGTAGGTAGTATTATAATGCTATTAACACGTCAATTCTCATACTGGGTATTATTAGCTAACCTAATTGCCTGGCCACTTGCGTTCTATTTCCTCGATAACTGGCTGGCAAACTTCCATTACAGAATTGATATGCCTTATTGGGTATTTATTGTTTCAGGATTATTAGCGTTGATATTAGCGATAATAACAGTAAGCCATCGTGCATATAAATCGGCTACATCCGACCCACTTGATGCCATTAAAGATGAATAAACTAAATTATTAAACCATGAGAGAAATTGTAATACTTGTACCAGAAGTTGATATTGATCAGAATGTGGAAATTGATGTTAGAATCAATGGCCGAAAGAAAACATTGAAATATAGAATTGAATTACTCAGATGGGAAGGCAACAATAGTGAAGAAAGGGTAACAACTCTAAGACATAAGATAGTTGATTATGATAAGGATTGGGAACTGGTTGAGATTGGCGCCCCAACAAAAAATGAAATACCAATAGTATTTAGAAAGAGTATTGATGATTAACATAGTAAAATAATCAAAGAATCGATTTATTTAAATTTTGATACCATGATAGAAACCAAAGAACTAACAAGAATATTCAGAACTGAAGAAATAGAAACCACAGCTCTTAAAGAAGTAAACCTAAAAATAAAATCAGGAGAATTTGTCGCAATTATGGGTCCATCAGGTTGTGGTAAATCCACATTATTAAATATACTTGGATTGTTAGACTCCCCCACTTCAGGAGAATTTATATTCAATGAAAAAAGTATTGGAAACTTTAATGAGAAAAATAGAGCTAAGCTAAGAAAACGGAATGTTGGATTTGTTTTCCAAAGCTTTAACCTAATAGATCAACTTACTGTATTTGAAAATGTTGAACTTCCGTTGGTTTATCTCAAAATGAGTAAAAGTGAACGCAAGGCACTTGTTGAAGAAGCATTGGAATATATGCAAATATCTAACCGAAGTAAGCATTATCCTAACCAGCTTTCAGGTGGTCAGCAACAGAGAGTTGCTGTTGCCAGAGCAGTTGTTTCAAAACCAAAACTCATACTTGCTGATGAGCCAACCGGAAATCTTGACTCTGCACATGGCGTTGAGGTAATGAATATGTTAACCGAACTAAATAAAAATGGAACCACAATTATCATGGTTACCCACTCAAAACGAGATGCAGGCTTTAGCAATCGAATTGTTCATCTTTTTGATGGTCAGATAATATCTGAGAACATTGTCAGCCAGTAACATTACTAAATAACTCTAACATAACCGACATGCTTAAAAATTATCTTATAAGTGCTATCAGGAGCATTACAAAAAACCCTTTTTACGCCTTTTTAAATATCCTTGGACTAACAATCGGTTTGGCAGCTTTCATTTTCATATATATCTATGTTACTGATGAAATTTCATATGATAAGCACAACACTAAACATTCACAGATTTATCGATTAGAGTCAGACTTTACAATAGGCTCTAAGCATGATCGTTTTGCAATCGTACCCATTCCCATGGGACCTGCTCTTAAACTAGAATTTCCTGAAATTGAGAATGTTGTCAGGTTTAGAGGTGTCGACAATGCATTATTCATATATAATGATGATGAATATTATGAAGATAATTTCTATTATGTTGATTCCACTATTTTTGACGTGTTTACCACGGAACTGGTTATTGGTGAAACTAAAAATGGACTTACCGAACCAAATACTATAGTTCTTACTGAAAAGATTGCCGCAAAGTATTTTGGTAAGGAAAACGCCATTGGAAAAGTAGTAAAAACCGGTAATGGTCGTCAATTTAAGGTCACTGCAGTTGTTAAAAACCTACCCGAAAATTCGCATTTGAAATTCGATGCATTAATGTCCGCTTCAACACTTGCAAAGGAAGTTGGTGAAGAAGAGTTTAACAGTATGGAACCTGAAAGATTTTGGAATATTGGAGTTTACACATACATAATGCTAAATCCAAATAGTTCAATTACAAGCATTCATGAAAAATTCCCAGACTTCTATGATAAATATATGAAGTCTGTTGGAGATTCATTCAATGCTTCATTTAATCTCCTTACTACTCCCCTTGCAGATGTTCACCTAAACTCAACTTTAGCTTCAGATTTGCCAACTGGTAATAAGTCATATGTATACATTTTCACAATAGTGGCTGTATTTATTCTATTGTTAGCGGCCATCAATTATATGAATATGGCGACTGCCCAATCATCAACAAGATCAAGAGAGGTAGGTATGAGGAAGGTAATGGGAGCTGAAAAGTATCAACTAATAGGTCAATTCTTAAGTGAATCAGTAATATTAGCAATTATAGCCACAATACTTGCTTTCTTTACGGTCTATTTACTGTTGCCAGACTTCAATAACCTAACTGGAAAAAGCCTAAGCTGGCAAACCATATCACAACCAGTATTTATCTCTACAATCTTTATGGTAGGAATTTTAATTGGTTTGTTTTCTGGTTCTTATCCATCATTTTACCTTTCTTCATTTATGCCCCTTAATGTATTAAAAGGAGTTACAGCATCATCAGGGAAACCAAAATTACTTCTAAGAAGAGGACTAGTTATTATTCAATTCTTCATAGCAATTGTAATGATCATAGGTACATTCGTTGTTTCTGATCAACTCGACTATTTAAAAAATTCAGATTTAGGTTTTGACAAAGAAAACCTAGTAGTAATGGAACTTCAGGATTCAGCATTTAGGAGTAAGGTTGAAGTATTTAAAGAAGCTCTTCTGCAAAGTCCTCATGTTGAAGTTGTTTCCAATTCAACTGGTGTGCCAGGGGATGTGAGTTGGATTCAAGTAATGCTAGTGGAGCAGGAATCGGAAATGAAGGAATTTGCTGTTATACTTGTTCAAAGCGATTTTGAATATCCAAGTTTACTTGGGTTAGATTTTATCACTGGAAGAGATTTTGATGAAAAAATGGGTACTGACGATACCGCAGCTGTAATAATAAATGAAACAGCTGCTAAGCAATTTGGATGGCTTGATAATCCAATTGGTAAAAAGATACAATATGGAATGAACCTCGACCGAACAGGAGGACGTGGTTTAAAAGTAATTGGAATGGTCGAAGATTTTCATTTTAATTCATTACATAATAAAGTTGAACCGATTATTATATTCATAAGTCCGGTTCCTAGATACTACGTAACTGCCAGAGTAACCGATGGAAATATGAAATCCGGGTTGGAGCATATTGAAAAATGCTGGGCTGAAGGAGGAGCAGAACGTCCATTCAACTATACCATGATTACTGATTTACAAGAGGATATGTATGAGAGTGAAGAAAAAATCAGCTCCATATTCCTAATTATTTCAGCACTAACAGTGTTTATTGCATTATTAGGATTATTTGGCCTATCTTCTTTTACAGCTGAGCAAAGAACCCGTGAAATTGGAATTAGAAAGGTTAATGGAGCCAGTCTCTATGACATTCTTATTCTATTGTTTAAAGAATTCTTCTGGTTAATATTAATTGCATTTGTAATTGCAGTACCAGTGGCTTATTGGCGACTATCAATATGGCTGGAAACTTCTTTCACGTATTATACAGAAATTCACTGGTTCTCAATTCTATTGGCAGGTGCATTAGCAATGATTGTTGGACTATTAACAATAAGCTACCACGTAATCAAGGTTGCTTCCAGTGATCCTGTTGAAGCTATTAAATATGAATAGTTTAGATAAATAGATCTGGATTGTTTGAGTTTAAAACCCAAACAAGCGCATTTAAACATTACTCATTCGGATTCCATACCTGCAGGCAGGTGTAATCCGAATGCAAATCATTACTAAATAAACCTTCGCTCATTCGGATTTGTAATCCGGATGCAAATCATTACTACATAAATCATTAGTGTAGAAGGACTTGCAATCCACATATATAACAATTGGATATCATTATTATTTAGGAAAATTTTGGAGTCAATAATTCCAAACTCAACCTTCGAACCAAGTTTTTAATAACGCTACCTTATCACGACTCACTATAATCTCCTTGTCGAAGTTGAAATTCAATTTAATCAATAATCGGCTATTGGAATAAACCAATACATCTTCAATTGAATTTATATTAACGATATTGGATCGATTTGCACGAAAGAACATTTCAGGATCGATGTGTTTTACAAGTTCTTCCAATGTGTAATCAATAATATATTGATTTCCTTTTCTTGTGATAACATAAACTG
>CALCGQ010000409.1 GCA_937901015.1 uncultured Bacteroidota bacterium
ACCATTGAGTATTACGGCGAACTATACCCTAAGTGGGAAACATATAAGTACCCAAAAGCAGGTGAAGATAATTCTGTTGTGGAAATTCATTCATATGATTTGAACAGCGATTATACCACAAAGATGGATATTGGTGAAGAAGTGGATCAATATATTCCTCGCATTGGTTGGACAAAAGATCCTAAAGTGTTGTCAATACAACGGTTAAACCGATTACAAAATCATCTGGATATACTTCTGGCAGATTCAGAGAATGGAGATAGTCATATAATGTATAGCGAAGACAATCAGTATTATATAGACATTACCGATAATCTTACATTTTTAGCCGACAATAATACTTTTTTAATAACATCGGAGAAAGATGGGTATAACCATATTTACCTATATAATTTGGATGGAACATTGAATAAGCAATTAACATCCGGGAAATGGGATGTAACAAATATATATGGATGGGATGCAAAAAGTAAATCTGTATATTATCAGTCAGCCTTTTCATCACCATTAAATAGAGATATATTTAAAGTTAACCTCAAGGGTAAAACAACTAAAATCTCCCAGAAAAAAGGAACTAATAAAGCCTCCTTTAGCAATAACTTTAAATATTATGTGAACAATTATTCAACAATTAGTGAGCCATCGGTTTATTCTGTGAATACTGCTGATGGAAATATTGTTAGAGTAATTGAAGATAATTCAGCACTTAAAAACAGTCTATCTGAGTATAAGATTTCTAAACCAGAATTTTTCACATTTTCATCTCCTGAAATAACTATGCCCAATGGGGAACAGGTTGAGTTAAACGCATATAAGATTATGCCATTCGACTATGATCCAACAAAGAAATATCCAGTATTGGTAGCTATTTACGGTGGTCCCGGATCTCAAGAAGTAACAGATTCATGGGGTGGTTTTAACTATATGTGGTATCAACTGCTTGCGGAGAATGGAA
Source organism: uncultured Bacteroidota bacterium (assembly GCA_937901015.1). Classification (GTDB taxonomy): domain Bacteria; phylum Bacteroidota; class Bacteroidia; order Bacteroidales; family F082. Next base: position 956 of record CALCGQ010000409.1, read on the forward strand.
TTATGGTTGTAGCTGTGGATAACCGTGGAACAGGCGCTAGGGGAGAAGAGTTTAAGAAAATGACTTATCTGGAGCTTGGTAAATATGAGACTTTGGATTATATCGAAACAGCTAAGTATTTGGGTACTCTACCTTATGTTAATAAGGATAGAATTGGAATATTTGGATGGAGTTATGGCGGATATATGTCGAGCAACGCATTATTCCAGGGAGCTGATTATTTCAATACAGCAATTGCAGTTGCACCAGTAACCAATTGGAGGTATTATGATAATATTTATACTGAAAGATTTATGCGTACACCACAGGAAAACCCCGATGGTTATGATAATAATTCACCCATAAATCATGTTGAAAAGCTTAAAGGCAATTATTTATTAGTGCATGGTGATGCAGATGATAACGTTCATCCTCAAAACTCAATGGATCTATTTACAGCCCTTGTGGATGCAGATAAGCAATTTGATTTCATGCTATATCCAAATAAGAACCATGGAATTTATGGAGGTAACACCAGATATCATCTATTTAATAAAATGACGAACTTCCTTTATGAACATCTATTGGATGAATAATGGCGGATGGCTTATGGTAGATGGAAGATGGCTTATGGTCGATGGCTAATGGCTAATGGCAAAAAGCTAATGGCAAAAGGCTACAAGCTATAAGCCAATAGCCAGTGCTGTCTTTGAATAGTAGAAATAAGGGAGTTGAGTTGTTTCTGAATAATAATAAGGTTTTTATAGATATCATCGAATACAATGTCGGTTAATAAATTAATCTCTTTAGAAATGATTAATTGAGTTTCTACTTCATAAGCTGATCCTAATGCAAATTCAGGAAACCTAGAGAAATCTTTATCACTTTTTCTTGAGGATCCTTTTTACCCTGTGAAATAAATCAGCTCAGACTATTCTTCAATCGATTTCTAATATACCTTTTCCCATAGGTTGTCTTCAAATATTTCTCTCGATGTAACGCATCCTTCTCGTTAAAACAACCTTCAAAATAAACCAATCTAAATGGGATTCTTTTACAAGTTGATTTAACTTTACCCTCATTGTGTTGCTTCAACCTATTGTCAAGGTTAATTGTATATCCAGTATAGAATTTTAGATCCTTATCACTTCTTAATACATATACGAAATAAGTTGTCATACTAAATATTTCACAGGGCAGGTATTTGAAGGAAAGGAAACAGCAGCACGTGTGATTTGTGATACCAGTCCAAATCTTTCTTTCTCTGGCCAACTATTTGTAGCTTGGTAAATACCTTTAACTAATAGCTATAAGCCATAAGCCATAAGCCATCAGCCAAATAATCTGTGAAACTGTGAAACTGTGAAATTGTGAAAAA
>CALCGQ010000410.1 GCA_937901015.1 uncultured Bacteroidota bacterium
CATTGAAAATGAAGAAGGAACATTTATTAAAAAGTTCCTAGTAAGATAGAGCATTAATAACATAACAATAATAAGAGAGGGTGTACAATAAAAATATATGTGCACCCTCTTTTATTAAATTAAGATTTACATAAAACCCATAATACAAGATTAACTATATTCGTATTTTAATAATTTCGAAGGTGTACAAAAATCTAGTTATAGTTGCAACTATCTTCCTGATATGCTTTTTAGGCATAGATAACCTTGAATTAATATCACAAAATACAAATACTATAGACACGTCTTTCAACAATAAGGCTGATTCATCCATTATTAATATAGGCGAAGTTGTGATTACAGGAACCCGTATTTCAAAAAGGATAATTGATATTCCATATCCAGTAACACGTATTGATTATCATGATTTTAAATATGATAAGAAAATTGCTGTTGATGATGTGCTTTCCTCCGTTCCCGGCTTATTCTCACAATCAAGGTATGGTAACCATGATGTAAGAATATCAATTAGAGGTTTCGGTAGTAAATCAAAATCAGGTATTCGAGGAGTGAGGATTCTTTTGGACAATATTCCGGAATCAGAACCAGATGGTCAAACAAGGATTGAGGCCATTGATTTCACATCAATTGGATCCATAGAGATTGCCAAAGGAAATTTATCTTCAATGTATACAAATGCACCCGGTGGTGTTGTCAATTTTATCAATGATATTGATTTTAAAGAATCTTTCATAAAACAAACAAACCAATTTGGTTCCTTCGGCATGCGCCGGAACGGAATAAAGCTTGGGATTAGAACAAAAAATTATGGACTCCTTACCACTTACAGCAATCATGGTTATGAAGGATATCGTGAACACAACAATGAGCATTGGAATATAATTAATGCCGTTGTCGAGACCACCTCAACTGAGAACTCAAGTCTTCAACTACTCTTTTACTTTGTTGATGGTATCATAAAATTACCTGGATCACTTACCTTGAAAGAGTTTGAAGAAGATCCATACCAGGCTGAGCAAAGAGCCATCGACAGGGATACAAAAAGGCTTTCAACAAAAGGAAGACTTGGCATAAGATACAATACAAAATTTGGCAAAAAATTAAACAACGAATTTGAGTTAACCACCTATGCAACAATTAAGTATTTCGAACGCACAAATAAAGAGTTTAGAATTATCAATCGAAATGGTTTAGGCCTAAGAACCAGATATACTAATTACTCAAAAATCTTCAATAGGTCGAATGAGTTTACAGTGGGTGCCGACATATTATTCCAACCTGCCAGAACCGAATATTATGATAATATTAATGGTAATAAGGGAGATCAGTTACTACAATTGCTTGATGAGAAAATATACAATAACGGATACTATTTTTCAAACAATTTTGAGATTGCCAAAAACAAACTCTTTCTTCTAATTACCGGACGATACGATCAGATTAATTTTAATCTCAAGGAAGAAACCTTACCATCTCGAGTCGATAAAAAGACCTTCAATGCTTTTGTACCAAAAGTAGCTTTGAATTATAAGCTTACCGACAGAATCTCACTCTATGGTTCATATGGTTTTAGTTACGATAGTCCTGCAAAAAATGAGTTGGAGAGTTTTGACCCAGAGTATCTTTACAACCCAGATCTTATACCTCAAGAAACTGAAAGTATAGAAATCGGGATAAAGGGTTTTGTAATCAACAAAAACAATTATTTCTTCAACAGAATGCAATTCGAAGCTACATTCTTTAACCTTAACATTAATAATGAAATAGTTCCGTATGAGATTTACGGTGAAGTATACTTTAGAAATGCTGCGGAGACAAATAGACGTGGTATTGAACTAGGCTCACAAATCAGACTTATAAACAGGTTGGATGTTAGCTTTGCATATACTTTCTCAGACTTTATATACAACTCTTATTCAGCATTATCCATAGAAATTGATTCAGTTGGAAATATCGTTGAAACTGAAAATGATTTTTCCGGCAAGATAGTCCCAAGCGTCCCTAGAAATAATATTTATACATCCGTAAGTTATAGTTTACCTTTAGTTCGAAATATCAATGGTTTTGCCAAACTCAGCTATAATGGCATAAGTGGTCTTTGGGTTGATGATGCTAACTCAAATCAAACCGATGGATATCAACTTATAAATTCGGTGCTTGGCATTGATATGAATTTTGGCAAACTAAATATACTTGTTTCGGGAGGTATGAATAATATGCTGGATGAAATTTATGTGGGATTTACGAATACCAACTCTGCTGAAGGAAGATTCTACGAAGCCGGTGCACCAAGAAATTACTTTATAACGGCAAATGTTGGCTATAGGTTCTAATTAACCTAGAAAATGAACTAAATCAATGAATAACCTCTTAATAGAAACAAGATTAATCAGTAAGTCAAAAACGCTAATTCTATTGGCACTATCTCTTACTATTTTCTTACCGCAGAATATATATGCTCAAGGTTTCAACAATGGTCAACTAAGTTTTAGTGATAGCTATCGCATTTACCCAAGTGATGTAACTCAAACAGAAGTCTTTATAACTCGCAGCCCTATAAATGAAAACATACTTTTCTCATCATGTAATACTTTAACTTTTATTCCCTTTTTTGTAAGTGAAGGAATATATGTTAGCACCGATGGTGGAAATAATTGGGATGGAAATGATAGTTGTGTGGGAGAACCTATTTCTTTTCATGGGGGAGATCCCGGAATTGCAATTGATAAATACGGTAGGTTTGTGATGACAAGACTCGGGAGGTCACCTTTCTTAGGGTTATATTCACATTTTTCTTATGATAACGGATTAAGTTGGACCTCACAAATTGCCATTTCCAATGATGATCTTGAAAGAGCATCCGTTATTTCTGACGCATCTGACCAAAGTCCGAATTATGGTAGAACATATGCCAGCTGGGTGAAATTTGCACCACCATACCCAGTAATGTTATCATATGTGGATTCTGAAATCACCACCTGGAGCCAACCCATACAGATAAATAATCCATCTAGCAGATGTGCTGGTGGTGATAATGCGGTAAATTCCCAAGGAACTATATTTACATGCTGGGCCGGAGTTACAGATGTATCGCCATTTAAAGAAATATTTGTTGGAGTTTCCTCTTCAACAGATGGAGGCACGAATTGGAATACAGTTGAAAACGCATTTGAGGTAGATGGAATAACAGGATTACTTCCCGACAAAGGTAATATTAGGGTAAATGGACTTCCCGGTATTGACATCGATAAATCAGGTGGCGAAAGAGATGGTTGGATCTATATTGTAACTGGACAAAAAAACCTGGCTCCGGCCGGATCTGATCCCGATATTATTATGAACAGATCATCAGATGGAGGCACAACATGGTCTGATGGAAT
>CALCGQ010000411.1 GCA_937901015.1 uncultured Bacteroidota bacterium
CAATGAAAAAAGGAACAGTAAAATTTTTCAATCATTCAAAAGGTTTTGGATTTATTACAGATGACGAGACAGGTACAGAATATTTCGTACATATCTCAGGATTAATTGATGAAATTAATGAAGGTAATACAGTAGAATTTGAATTGAAAGAAGGTAAAAAAGGTTTAAACGCAGTGAACGTTAGAGTTATCTAATGACTGTGTTATATACTGAATTAAAGGCTGTTATGGATCATAACAGCCTTTTTTTTGTGCCCGTATTTTGCAAACCATATCAATTCTAAAATCAATATTTTTCCAATTGTTACATGATTGCCATTTCTATCTATCTTTGATATGAATCAATTTTAATTTTGGAATTATGAGTACCACCGAACTACTTTCTCAGGGCGTTATTATTATGATTACGCTTATCTTAATAGTTGTACTGTTAAGAAAATTTAGAGTTATTGAGAAGGAAAATAGCAAAATCACAAGCAATTTAGTGCTTAAAGTTACGTTACCGGCATTAATTTTTTCAGCTTTAGTAACAAAAAAGTTTGATTACGACCTATTATTGATAGCAGGAACGGTTGCAATTGCTGAAATACTAAGTTTAACCCTTGCTTGGTTCGGTGCAAGGTTACTGAAACTGAAAAAAGGAGAAACCGGAGCATTAATGCTGGTAGCTACTTTCGGGATGTCTACAATGTTAGGATACCCTTTAATAAGGCAAACATTTCCTGGTAATGCATTAGCCATGGATGATGCTGTTATCACCAGCGAGATTGGTGTTGGGGTTCTACTTTTCATCATAGGTCCAATAATTGCAATGCATTATGGAGAGAATAATATAATTGGTAAGACCATAGTCACATCAATAAAGAAATTCCTTCTGTCTCCAATTTTTGTGGCAATAGTTGCTGGTATTGGACTTTCATTTGTTAATATACCCAGTAATAACGTTGTTGTGGATACGGTTTATCATCTATTAACATTAATAGGTAATGCTAATTTACTGCTAGTTGCAATTACAATAGGATTATTACTGGAACCTCATCATCTTCAAAAAATGATACCATTTCTTGTGGTTGTAATCCTAATTAAACTAATAATCCAACCTCTTACAACCTACCAAATTATAACTTGGATCGATTTAAATACAATTGCTAAACAGGTTGCTACCATCGAAACTTCAATGCCTTCAGCAATTCTTGTGGCAATATACGCTCGTCAATATAACTGCAAACCGGAGTTGGTATCAACAACAATACTAGTTACACTCATCATAAGTTTGATAAGTGTAACGGCATTGTTTAGTATCCTATTTTAACTTTTTAAAAGAAGTAATAAACTGAGAATAAAGATCTTAAATTATTGGCCTGTGTAATGGTTGTTGGTACCCCTTTTGCATTGCGAGTAGCACCATAATTGGCAACAGTATATTCAAACTCTAGAGCAAACCTCACTTTACCAGCGTTAAATATTGCTCTTGGTGAAACACGATAAAGGTCTGCAATGTTTGTACCCAATCCATATACTGGTCCAACCATATCTTCATTTGCACCCAAATTCTGGGTATAACCAGCAAATACTCCAAATTGCCATTTCTTACCATTTGTATGAATATCAGTCCAAAATGACATGGTCTGCATTGTTGAATACTTTACATACCCTTTAACAACATCAACAGAATCACTTACCAAGAATCCTCCAATACTTAACATGTCAGGAATATTCTGACCATAGATACCTTCCAATTTGAAGGTTAATTTCTTTGCCTGATATTTTAAGAATGCAATTGATTTAAATCCACCAAGCATTTCATCTGTTTTGTATCCGGTACCAGTTTCAATTTGAGGTTTAATTGTTTTGTAACTAGCTCCAAGTCCCGCAATAAATGCCGTTCCCTCTTCTTTGTTTACAGATTTATAATGCATCTGTAGACTAAACTCTGGTGTTGCTGAATTCCTTAAATATTGACTTGTTGGTCCCATGGCTCCACGATCTGCGAAATCACGCTGAGCCATTGCAACAGCTATAAGTTTAAATTTACCAAACTTCTGAGTAAGTTTAATTTGTGGGTTTCTACCAAATGGCTGAATCGGTGTTCCCGTATTAAAAGAAACAGTTCCAGGAAAACAATCGGTAATAAACATAGGAATCCAATCCTGACCAAACCTTAACTCAGTATTACCCCAATTCATATTAATATAAGCCACTCTTAATCGCATAAGGTTAATATTTGGGTTTAGTTGTCCAAAAAAATCAACCTCTATTTTTCCAGTAATATCAGCGTTTAAAGCTTTAGCCCCTGAAATATCAACTCTAATACGGCTCTGGATAGATAAAAAATTAAAATTTGGAGTGGAGTTGATGTCAACACCATCAGGATCCTCCTTTACCGGTGCCGGATATAACAGAAAATGACCTTCTCTGGCGCTTACCGTTTGACGAGTATCCCAGAAATAATCACTTTTTAAAAAACCTGAAAACTTAAATTTGATATCACTTTTTTTCTTTTTATCAGCAGATTGTGCCTGAATTACAAAAGCAAAAAGTAAGCAAACTACTACTAGTAAAGTACGCTTCATTTCATTATTTTTTTGGTTATAAATATTATCTCTTACAAAGATAGAATATAGCTGTTAAACGATTAACAATACGTGGGTTTAATTTGTCTAATATGTACAATTTAGACTTGTTCTTAAAAACAAATGACTATTTTTATCTGAAGAATAATTTCAACGCTGCAACAAACAATATTATGAAGAGTTTTACCCTTAACGGTTTATTATTTTTAGTTATTTCGATATTGATAACTAGCTGTAGTATGGATCAAAAATCACATACTAACTTAAAGCTTAATAAGGGATGGAGTTTCAAGCAAACAATTGATACCACTTGGCTCCCGGCAACTGTTCCTGGTTATGTACATACTGATTTGATTGACAATGGCATTATCGAAGATCCTTTTTACAGACTAAACGAAAGAGATGTCCAATGGGTAGATAAAGTTGATTGGGAATATGAAACTATTTTTATTGTTGATGAAAAACTTCTAAAAAAAGATGTTGTAGAATTATTGTTCGGTGGACTTGATACTTATGCTAGTATCTACTTGAATGACTCACTTATCCTGACTACTGATAACATGTTTATTAGCTGGTCAGTAGATTGCAAGAACGCACTAACAATTGGTGAAAACATACTACGAATAGTATTTGAATCTCCAATCAATAATGGGCTAATAAAAAGAGCAAATCTGGGATATTTTCTTCCGGGCGCAGAGAATGATCAATCTCAATTGGGAGGACTTGGTGACAAAAAGGTTTGTGTATTTTCACGAAAAGCAGGCTATCACTTTGGATGGGATTGGGGACCAAGACTTGTTAGTAGTGGTATTTGGCAAAACATAGAGCTTATAAGCTGGAATAAAGCTGTTATTGAGGACATTAATATCATTCAAAATAATGTATCCGAAAAAAGTGCGGATCTGGAATTTAATATTTCAATTAATTCACATATTAATACCTCACTAACACTTGTAACAATTGTAGATAATACAATAATAGAAACACAAGAAGTAAATCTTGAAAAAGGAGTAAATCAGGTTTCAATTCCGATGGTTTTTCATAATCCAGAATTATGGTGGCCCAACGGACTTGGAGATCCGAGATTATATGACATTGAGGTTAAGCTAAAAGATAATTTCAATCTAATCTCAACAAAATCAGCATCATTGGGAATTAGAACAATTAAGGTTGTTCAGGAGCCTGACAGTGTTGGTAGTAGTTTTTATTTTGAAGTAAATGGTCACCCCGTTTATATGAAAGGTGCAAATTATATTCCACAGGATATTTTCCTTACAAGACCTAGTGATGACGACTACGTTCAGCTTATCAAATCTGCGAAAGATGCCAACTTCAACATGCTTAGAGTATGGGGAGGTGGAGTTTACGAGAAAGATATTTTCTATGATTTATGTGACGAGGCAGGAATATTAGTCTGGCAAGACTTCATGTTTGCATGCGCTATGTACCCAGGTAATGATGAATTATTGGAAAACATTGAGAATGAGGCAACCCAAAATATTATAAGATTAAGAAACCACCCTAGTATTGCACTTTGGTGTGGCGATAATGAAATACTGTCTGCATGGAATAGATGGGGTTGGAAAGAAAATGTTATGGAAAACCAAGGCCAAGAAATTGTAGATACAGTGTGGAAAGCCTATGACGACATCTTTCACAATATATTGCCTCAAGCAGTAGCCAAACATGACCCACAAAGAATGTATTGGTCATCTTCACCGAGTTCAGGATTTGGCGAATTGGAGAATGGAAAGTCTGGTGATAATCATTATTGGGGAGTATGGTGGGCAAAAGAGCCATTTTCAAAATATGAAGAAGAGATTCCAAGATTTATGTCAGAGTTTGGGTTTCAATCATTTCCTGAATTTAACTCAGTGAAAAAATACACAACAGAAGATGATTGGGATATTTATTCTGAAGTTATGAAATCACATCAAAGATCTAGCATTGGGAATGTAACCATTGAAGAATATATGAACCGTGATTATAATCCGCCACGGGATTTTCCCATGTTTCTATATGTGGGTCAGTTATTACAGGCCAGAGGAATAGCGATTGGTATTGAAGCACAAAGACGGGCCATGCCATATTGCATGGGTTCTCTTTACTGGCAATTCAATGATTGTTGGCCAGTTGCTTCATGGTCGGGAATCGACTACTATGGAAACTGGAAAGCACTGCATTACGCTGTTAAAGAGGCATACAAGCAAACAATAATTTCTATCAGTGAATCAAATAATATCTTAAACATATCTGTGATTTCTGACAAACTAGAAAACACATCTGCAAAACTAGACCTTACAGTTATGGATTTTCATGGCAATATCATTAAGAAATTCGAAAATGATATTAATATTTCGGGAAATGCCAGCAAAGTCTATTTCACAGATGAAATATCAAGATTACTATTGGGAAGGTCAAAAAATGAATTATTACTACATACAGAGATATCAGAAAATGATAGCACTAACATAGAGAATGATATACATTATTTCGTAAAGCCAAAAGACTTAAACTTACCCATACCTAAGATAGAAGTTACAGTGGAAGACCTTGGTAATAGCTCTTATCGTATAATAGTTTCAACCGATTTTCTTGCAAAGAATGTATTTATACAATCTCCTGATGAGGGTCATTTCTCAAATAACTACTTTGATTTACTACCTAACACCTCTAAAGCAATCATATTTGAAAGTAACACTAATTCGGAACTTAAACTTGATGCTTCCAATTTTGTTACGACTACATTAGTTGATAGTTATATTAACAAGTAAGTACTGTTTTTTGATTATCTAGTATATGACAAACAAAAACCGAAAAATGACAAAAAACAAAATAATAGCAGTTCTTTCGATTAGCCTTTTTATTATTACAGGCTATTTATTGATATCACAATCAACTCTACTCACACAAACATTCATAGAGGAAAATACATTTCCTGCAGGAACATTCATTGCATGGACATGTTTACTAAGCTTACAACTATCTGTTTATTATGGTTTTTCAAAAATTCAAACATCCAAGAGTTTGTTTTATTTAGTATTGAACTATTTATTAATTATTACCATATCATTGGCTTTCTTTTGGGGAGTTATTGGATATACTTTAAGTGGAAACTGGGCTTTTAATTTTAATAATACAGATCAGTTTATGGGAAGCCAAGAAGCTTCCTTTTGGTTTTGGCGCCTGATCTACTTATTGTTAATCATACCAATTCTGTCAACTGCAGTTATACTTATTCATGAGTTTATTTTAAAGTCATCGAAAACAAAAAGATAAAATACTTTGCAATATGAGACATTTGTCAGAGAGAGCAAAGTCATTTATTAGCTCATACTATATTGGATCGGGTAATAAGGTAAGTGTATTTAGCAAGAGAATTAACCCTCCTTTTGAGAAGGTTAAAGAGATTTATGGTGAAGAATTAGAGAGAGTTAACAAATCTGTATTTCATGAATCAGCACAAAAAGTATCACTTTCACTTAAACAAAAAGCTGCATTTCGTAAAAGACTAAGAAGAGAAAATCAGATCCATTTCATAAAGCAGATATCTTCACTTATAATTGCAACCATAATAACCGTAGGGATTTTTTATGGGTTTATGGCTCTATTAAATATTCTTGAAGACATTTTCAAATATGAACAAATCTTCTAAAAATAATATACTACAATAACCACGATTATATTATCTTAGATTTCTGAAAAACAATCCTTGATAAAAACTATTTATTATGACTAGAACAATTACTTTACTGATTAGCATCCTAATTATCTCCACCTCTCTTATATCACAAACAGCTGGTGAGCTTACAGTTACCACCTCCACAAGCAGTACTGGTGGAAATTACGCACCTAAGAACGTTGTTGCAATATGGATCGAGGATGGATCAGGTAATTTTGTAAAGACTCTGCTTGCCTATGCACAGAACAGAAAAACTCACCTAAATACTTGGGAATCTTCCACAAGTGCTTCCGGGAGTATATACAATACAACAGATGCAATCACAGGACCAACAAAAACAAGTCACAGCACTCGTACTTGCTATTGGAATGGAACTAATGTAATCGGAATCGATGTTCCAGATGGAGATTATAAAGTATGGATGGAGTTGACCGACAAAAATTCCACAGGTAATTTTTCATCATTTACCTTCACCAAAGGTCCTGATGCAGAATTAATAACTCCTTTCAATGTTCCTAGCTTTGGTTCAATATCCATAGCATGGGATCCAACCTCAACTGATATTAGTGATAATAATTTTAACAATATTACAATATCTCCAAACCCCACCAATGGATTAGTTCATATTGAAAGTGATGATATAGTGTCAGTGGAAGTTTTCGATTTAGCAGGTACATTAATACATAATGGGTCATCAACAGATATAGATTTATCAGAACAACCTCAAGGTATATATCTTATGAATATTAAAACAAAAAACTCAACCACCAATCATAAGATTATTAAACAATAGGGATTTTAATTACAATGGACCCATTATATATGTGGATACAGATATACTGATAAACAAGTATTAACAAACACTTGTTCGTTATCAATTAAAAATATTCAATGCTAATTGCTAAAAATACATATATTTGACCGCTATAATGAAGGTGGTAATCGATTTATATAATTAATTGATTCAGATTGTTTTCACCTTAATAGAATAGGAATTTAAAACCACAATCTTTTAATGAAAGAGTATATTATTTATGCACTCAAAGGTATGGCCGTTGGGTTAGCTAATATAATACCAGGAGTATCAGGCGGAACTATAGCTTTAATTACCGGAATTTTTGAGCGTCTAATCAATTCGATTAAATCGTTTGGATTAAGTTCGTTAAAATTATTAATTAATGGAAAACTAAAGGAGTTTGCCAAAGTCACAGATTTGTACTTTTTGGTTTCTCTATTTACTGGAGTAATTGTGGCTATTGTTCTATTAGCAAAGGTTTTTGACTTTCTTTTTTCTCAATATCCAGTATTCATTTGGTCATTCTTTTTTGGACTAATACTTGCATCTGTTTATTTTGTTGGAAAAACAATAGAAAATTGGAAAGTAACGGTCATTATTAGTTTTATTATAGGTACTAGTCTTGCTGTTATGTTCACTTTTTTAACACCAGCTACACAAAACAATAATTTCTTTTATTTAATATTATGCGGAGTTGTTGCCGTGTGTTCGATGATATTACCAGGTCTATCGGGATCATTTGTTTTAATCCTAATGGGTAATTACCAACTGGTTGCAATTGATGCTATTAATAACCGAGATGTTGGAGTTATTTTCCCTGTATTAATTGGCGCAGTTGCTGGTCTTATTGCCTTTTCACATGTATTATCTTGGGTTTTTAAAAGATATAAAGATCAAACCATAGCCACATTAACAGGATTTATTCTCGGATCGCTTGGAATTATTTGGCCATGGAAAAACCCCATTGAGGAAATTTTTGGTGAAAAAGTTAAGGTTATAGGGTATGATTATTTTTTACCTCAATTAGATACAGAATTTTTTATAGCAGTTGCAATTATTATAATAGGTATTGTAAGCATCTGGATAATGGAGAAGAGTGCTCAAAATGTGGAACAAAAATCTTTGTAGAATAGTATGGATACCTATGGTTTAATAGGAAAAAATCTTTCACACTCATTTTCCCCGGAATATTTTAAGGAGAAGTTCCGTCGATTAAAGATTAATGCTGAATACAAATTATTTGAAATTACCGATATTGAAGAATTCCCTGAGATAGTTGCACAAAATCCTAACCTTAAAGGATTAAATGTTACTATTCCATATAAGCGATCTATGAAACAGTATATGGATAAGATTGAAGATCCAGTCCATATATCAGGCTCGCTTAATACCATAAAATTTTTAAAGAAGAACGGCCAAACAATACTTCATGGTTACAATACTGATATTGTTGGGTTCGAAAAAACCATTAAACCTTATCTTAAGGGTAAGAAGGATATAAGGGCAATGATACTTGGTACTGGTGGTAGCTCTAATTCTGTGGCATATGTTCTTCGTAAGCTTGGTATCTTGTTTTATTTTATTTCCAGAAACCCTTCTAAAATACTTCATTCGAGATATAACTGGATTGAACAAGAAGATGTGGAAAACAGCTTATTGATAATAAATACTACTCCTGTTGGGATGTTTCCTGAATTTGAATCCTCTCCAAATATTCCATATGAATATATATCCGGTGATCACATACTCTATGATCTGGTTTATAATCCAACTGATACTCTTTTTCTAAAAAAAGGAAAAGAAAAAGGAGCTACCTGTATTAATGGCCAGAAAATGCTTGAAATTCAAGCTGAAGCCTCTTGGAAGATTTGGAGGAAATAGTTTGGTCGTTAGACTTTGGTCTTTGGTCTTTGGTCTTTGGTCTTTGGTCTTTAGTCTTTGGTCTTTAGTCTTTAGATAGGATTTACGATATACGATGTTTGATTTGGGATTTTTGATCTAGCTAAAAACCAATAACAAAATAAGATTGCTTCACTTCGTTTACAAACAAACGAATACTCGCTTGCGCAGGAATGCTTCGAATGCATATGCCCCCTTCTCATTCGAGTTTGTCAGTGCAGATGTTTAATACATAACCATTGAATTGTATGATTACGTTACAAATGTTAGTTTAAAAATATCCTCGTTACAAACGATGACTAGGATACTGGTTTGGAGGAAATAGTTTGGTCGTTAGTCTTAGGTCATTTATCTTTTTCAGTCTTTAATAATGGAAAACAACCATGTATAACCTTAGCCTACTAACCAAGGTAGACAACGCAACAGTCGTTTATTTGCGAGCGAAGCGCGGCAATCTCTTCCTTGATGATACTACTTAGATTAATATATTAACAGAAATAAGGAGATTGCTTCACTCTGGTACACATGCATTCCCGCTGGGTTCGCAATTGAACGAATAGTAGTTTGCTTATGGTTTTTTGGAAGTTAAATCTCCTCAGAAATCCAGTTTGATCCTCAACCATACACTCATTCACTCTTTCAATCATTCAATCATTCAATCATTCACTAATTGCCCAAATAATACATTACAGAACAAAAAAAACCACAGAATACTGAATATAATCCAATAATCTGTGGCATCTCTATACTAATTATTTTTCTTGCTATAATTCTCCAACTTCTACTATTGGATCCTCATCAAGATATTCTTCAATTGGAAGACAAGTACATAAATTTCTATCACCATATGCATCATCGATTTTCGCAACAGGTGTAAAATACTTATTGTCTCTTACCCATTCCAAAGGATAAGCAGCTAATTCTCTATCGTATGGCATATCCCAATCATTGGAGATCAACATTTGCGCTGTATGAGGAGCATTAACTACCACATTATTCTTTTTATCGGCCCTTCCCTCTTCGATTTCAGCAATCTCAGCTCTAATTGATTTCATAGCATCGATAAAGCAGTCCATTTCTAACAAAGGCTCACTTTCAGTTGGTTCAACCATCAATGTACCGTGCACAGGAAAAGCAACAGTTGGTGCATGGAAACCATAATCCATCAATCGTTTAGCAATATCAACAACCATTACATCAGCAGTTTTGCTGAACTTATTACAATCCAATATCATTTCATGTCCCACAGTGCCATTCTCTCCTCTATAAAGGATAGGAAAATAATCCTTTATGGAATGAGCCATATAATTAGCATTCAGAATTGCAATCTTTGTTGCTTCTGTTAAACCAGTAGCACCAAGCATCTTAAGATAACCATATGATATTAGTAGTGCTAGTGCACTTCCCATGGGTGCTGATGATACAGAGTTATTTGTCTGATTATTTTCCAACTGAGACATTGCATGGCCAGGTAAGAATTCTACCAGGTGCTTTGCCACACCAATAGGGCCAATACCAGGACCGCCACCACCATGAGGGATTCCAAATGTTTTATGAAGATTAAGATGACAAACATCAGCACCTATGAATCCGGGATTTGTTAAACCAACCTGTGCATTCATATTTGCACCATCCATATAAACCTGTCCACCATTATCATGAACAATCTTAATCACCTCTCTTATACCTTCCTCAAAAATACCATGAGTTGAAGGATAAGTTACCATAATAGCCGCAAGTTCATCTTTATACTGAATAGCTTTTTCACGAAGGTCATCAATATCTATATTACCATTTTCGGCTGTTTTTATAACAACAACTTTAAATCCCGCAACAACAGCACTAGCAGGATTTGTTCCATGTGCTGACGCTGGAATAAGGCAAATATTTCTATGTCCTTCTCCAATATTTTTTTGATAATGACCAATTGTTAACAATCCGGCATATTCACCTGCGGCACCAGAATTAGGCTGAAATGAAACTGAAGCAAAACCAGTTACCTTAGATAAGATATCGTTCATTTCATTTACAATCTCAACATATCCAACAGCTTGGTCAGCAGGAACAAATGGATGAATATCAGTAAATTCAGGCCAACTAATTGGCATAAGTTCAGCAACTGCATTCAATTTCATGGTACATGAACCCAGAGGTATCATCGATCTGTTTAAGGCAATGTCTTTATTCTCAAGTTTCTTGAGATAACGCATCATTTCAGTCTCAGAATGATAACTTCTAAATGCCTTATGCATAAGAAAGTCAGAAGTTCTTGTTAAGTTTTGTGGCAGATTTTCCAATGAATCAACATCTAATTCAGGGAAGCTCAACTCAAACTCATCTTTGCCGGCAGCCTTTGCAAAAATTGCTGCTAACATACCTATGTCATTTTCATTTTTAGTTTCATCAATACTTACACCAACATGCTTATTATCATCAAAAAAGCGGAGATTGATCTTATGTTGAACCGTTAATGCTTTTAAATCTTCGATATTAACATTCTCAGGCAGTTTTAGATATAAAGTATCAAAGAAGAACTCATTTTCTCTCACATAACCTGATTTTTCAACTGAACTTGAAAAAGATGATGCTAACGAATGTATATTAAGTGCTATATTTTTTAATCCATCTTTACCGTGGTACACACCATAAAAACCAGCCATAATAGCCAATAATGCCTGTGCAGTGCAGATATTGGAAGTAGCACGTTCACGCTTAATGTGTTGCTCTCTGGTTTGAAGCGCCATTCTCAATGCTTCGTTACCATTTTTATCTTTTGATATTCCGATAATTCTACCCGGAATATTACGCTTATATTTTTCAATAGATGCGAAAAATGCAGCATGTGGACCACCAAATCCCATTGGTACACCAAAACGTTGAGAAGTACCAAAAACCACATC